>DOWQ01000746.1 GCA_003519485.1 Streptomyces sp.
CGGCTCCCGTCCGACAGTGCGAGCGCGCGCTCCGCGACCACCGCGGGGCGCGCTCCGCTCAGGCGCCGCGCGCCCCCGCCGCCGGTACGCGCTTGGCCGGGATCTTCTTCTTCCCGGTGGCCTTCTTCGCCGGGGCCACCTTGTCCGAGGAGCGCCGGCCGGCGGGGATCTGCGCGTCGCTGACCCGGTCGCCCAGAACCTCCCGCAGGAACTTACCGGTGTGGCTGGCCGGCAGCGAGGCGACCTGTTCCGGTGTGCCCTCGGCCACGACGAGACCACCGCCGTTGCCGCCTTCCGGGCCCATGTCGACGACCCAGTCGGCCGTCTTGATCACATCGAGGTTGTGTTCGATGACGATCACGGTGTTGCCCTTGTCGACCAGNNACGTCGAGGTTGTGCTCGATGACGATGACGCTGTTGCCCTTGTCCGCGAGGGACTGCAGCACGCCGAGCAGCTTGCGGATGTCCTCGAAGTGCAGCCCGGTGGTCGGCTCGTCGAGCACGTACACCGTGCTGCCCGTCGAGCGCTTCTGCAGCTCGCTGGAGAGCTTCACGCGCTGCGCCTCGCCGCCGGAGAGCGTCGGCGCGGACTGTCCGAGCCGGACGTAGCCGAGCCCGACCTCGTTGAGCGTGCGCAGATGCCGGGCGATCTTCGGCACCGCCTCGAAGAAGTCGAGCGCCTCCTCGATCGGCATGTCGAGGACCTCGGCGATGGACTTGCCCTTGTAGTGGACCTCCAGGGTCTCCCGGTTGTAGCGCGCGCCGTGGCAGACCTCGCACGGCACGTACACGTCCGGCAGGAAGTTCATCTCGATCTTGATGGTGCCGTCGCCGGAGCAGTTCTCGCAGCGGCCGCCCTTGACGTTGAA
This sequence comes from Streptomyces sp., assembly GCA_003519485.1. Taxonomy (GTDB): domain Bacteria; phylum Actinomycetota; class Actinomycetes; order Streptomycetales; family Streptomycetaceae; genus Streptomyces. The sequence goes on from DOWQ01000746.1 coordinate 870, forward strand.
GGAGAAGCGGCCCGGCAGGTAGCCGCGGACCTTCGCCTCCATCGTCTCCGCGAACAGCTTCCGCACATGGTCGAAGACGCCGGTGTACGTGGCCGGGTTGGACCGGGGGGTGCGGCCGATGGGCGACTGGTCGACATGGACGACCTTGTCGACGAGCTCGTCGCCGTCCACCCGGGTGTGCCGGCCGGGCACGGACTTGGCGCCGTTCAGCTCGCGCGCCAGGTGCGTGTAGAGGATGTCGTTGACCAGGGTCGACTTCCCGGACCCGGAGACTCCGGTGACGGCTGTGAGCACCCCGAGCGGGAAGGAGACGTCGATGTTCTGGAGGTTGTTCTCCTTCGCCCCGTGCACGGTCAGCTGCCGCTCGGCGTGGGTGGACCGGCGGGCCGCCGGCATCGGGATCGACCGCTTCCCGGAGAGGTACTGGCCGGTGACCGACTCCTCGTTGTCGAGCAGCTCCTTCAGCGGGCCGGTGTGCACCACCCTGCCGCCGTGCTCCCCCGCGCCCGGGCCGATGTCGACGACCCAGTCCGAGGCCTTGATCGTGTCCTCGTCGTGCTCGACGACGATCAGGGTGTTGCCCAGGTCACGGAGGCGTACGAGGGTCTCGATCAGCCGGTGGTTGTCGCGCTGGTGCAGGCCGATGGACGGCTCGTCCAGCACGTACAGGACGCCCACCAGACCGGAGCCGATCTGGGTGGCGAGCCGGATCCGCTGGGCCTCGCCGCCCGAGAGGGTGCCGGCGGCCCGGTTGAGCGACAGGTAGTCGAGGCCGACGTCCACGAGGAACCGGAGCCGCTCGTTGACCTCCTTGAGCACGCGCTCGGCGATCTTCTTCTCGCGGGCGTCGAGCTTCATCTCCCGGAGGAAGTCCGCGCAGTCACTGATCGACATCGCGGCGACGTCGGCGATGGAGCGGCCCTTCACGGTGACCGCGAGGACGATCGGTTTGAGCCGGGTGCCCTCACAGGTCGGGCAGGGCACCTCGCGCATATAGCCCTCGAAGCGCTCGCGGCTGCTGTCGCTCTCCGCCTCGCTGTGCCGCCGCCTGACGAAGGGCAGCGCGCCCTCGAACGCGGTGGTGTACGCGCGCTCACGGCCGTAGCGGTTGCGGTAGCGCACCTCGATCTGCGTCCGGTGGCCGTTGAGCAGGGCCTTCTTGGCGCGCTGCGGGAGGCCGGCCCAGGGGATGTCCGTACGGAAGCCGAGCGCGTCGGCGAGCGCGCCGATCAGCCGGCCGAAGTACTCCCGGTTGTGGCCGTGCGACCAGGGGTGCAGGGCGCCCTCGTCCAGGGACTTGTCCTCGTCGGGGACGATCAGCTCCGGGTCGACCTCCATGCGGGTGCCGATGCCGGTGCACTCGGGGCAGGCGCCGAACGGGGAGTTGAAGGAGAAGGTACGCGGCTCCAGCTCCTCGAACGACAGGTCGTCGTAGGCGCAGTACAGGTGTTCGGAGAACATCCGCTCGCGCTCGGGGTCGTCCTCGGGGAGGTCCACGAAGTCGAGGACGACCATGCCGCCGGAGAGGCCGAGCGCGGTCTCGACGGAGTCGGTCAGCCGGCGCTTGGCGCCTTCCTTGACGGTGAGGCGGTCGACGACCACCTCGATGGTGTGCTTCTCCTGCTTCTTGAGCTTCGGCGGCTCGCTCAGCTGGACGGTGACGCCGTCCACCCGGGCGCGGCTGTAACCCTTGGTCTGGAGGTCCGAGAAGAGGTCGACGAACTCGCCCTTGCGCTCCCGCACCAGCGGGGAGAGCACCTGGAACCGGCTGCCCTCGGGGAGCTCCAGCACCCGGTCGACGATCGCCTGCGGCGACTGCCGGGCGATGGGACGGCCGCACTCGGGGCAGTGCGGCTTGCCGATGCGGGCGAACAGGAGCCGGAGGTAGTCGTAGACCTCGGTGATGGTGCCGACCGTCGAGCGCGGGTTGCGCGAGGTCGACTTCTGGTCGATGGAGACCGCCGGGGACAGGCCCTCGATGAAGTCGACATCGGGCTTGTCCATCTGGCCCAGGAACTGGCGCGCATAGGAGGAGAGCGACTCGACATAGCGGCGCTGCCCCTCCGCGAAGATCGTGTCGAACGCGAGGGAGGACTTGCCCGATCCCGACAGCCCGGTGAAGACGATGAGGGAGTCACGGGGCAGGTCCAGCGAGATGTTCTTGAGGTTGTGCTCGCGAGCACCACGAACGATGAGACGGTCGGCCACGCCGGTCGGCACCTTTCTTGAGATAACGAGAGGGGGTGCGGTGCGAAGCCCCGGACCCAAGAGTATGGGGAGCGCCACAGCGGTGTCCTACGGATGCCTTGTTGAGCTTATAGCACGCACATTCGATTACTCGCCCTTCCTGTCCGTCTTCACCCGAACGTGTGGCCGCGATAACTTCGGGTCATGACAACCGATCTTGCAGGGGACCTCACCGCGATCCGGGAGGCCACGGACGGGCTGCTCGCCGCCGTCGGCAAGCTGGACGACGCCGCCCTGGGCGAGCCGTCCCGGCTGCCCGGCTGGACCCGCGGCCATGTGCTGGCCCACCTGGCACGCAACGCGGACGCGCTCGTCAATCTCTTCACCGCGGCTCGTACGGACACCGTCGTCCCCATGTACCCGAGCGAGGAGGCGCGGGACGCCGATATCGAGCGCGACGCGACGCGGCCGCTCGCCGTCCAGCTGGACGACCTCGCCGTCACCGCGTCCCGTTTCAACGACGCGGCCGCCGCACTTAATCCCGAGGCGTGGTCCCGCAGGGTCGCGGTGCGCGGCGGTGTGACCGAGATCGCGTCCCGGATCCCCTTCCGGCGGCTCGCCGAGGTCGAGCTGCACCATGTCGACCTGGGCATCGGCCGCACCGTCGAGGGCCTGCCGGCGGACTTCGTCGAGGCCGAACTGGCGTTCCTCGCCGGCGGGCGCTTCGCGGGCCACGAGGACGTACCGGCGCTGCTGCTCCGTACGGCCGGCGGGCGCGCCCTGCGCACCGGCCGGGAGGGCGGCGAGCCGGCCGAGATCACGGGCTCCGCCGCCGCGCTGGTCGGCTGGCTCACCGGCCGTACGGACGGCTCGGGACTTGACGCCGGGGGCTCCGCGCTTCCCGTACTGCCGCCGCTAGGCTGAGGCCATGACGTACAGCGGAGCGGTGAAGGTCGGCGGACCGGCGGACGTGCACGAGCTGACGGATCTGATGATCTCGAAAGTCGCCGTCGGCCCCATGGACAACAACGCCTATCTGCTCCGGTGCCGGGCCACCGACGCCCAGCTGCTGATCGACGCCGCCGCCGAGCCGCGCACCCTGCTGAACCTCGTCGGGGACGGCGGGCTCGCCTCCGTCGTCACCACGCATCAGCACGGCGATCACTGGCAGGCGCTGGAGGAGGTCGTCGGCGCGACCGGCGCCCGCACCTTCGCCGGCCGGTACGACGCCGCGGGCATCCCCGTCTCGACGGATGTCCTCGTCGAGGACGGCGACACGATCCGCTTCGGCCGGATCGAGCTCACCGCCCGCCACCTCACCGGTCACACCCCGGGCAGCATCGCGCTCGTCTACGACGACCCGCACGGCCACCCGCACGTCTTCACCGGCGACTGCCTCTTCCCCGGCGGTGTGGGCAACACGCACCAGGACCCGGCGGCGTTCACCAGCCTCCTCGACGATGTCGAGACCAAGCTGTTCGGACGGCTCCCGGACGAGACCTGGGTCTACCCGGGCCACGGCAAGGACACCACCCTGGGCGCCGAGCGCCCCCATCTCTCCGAGTGGCGCTCGCGCGGCTGGTAGGAGCCGGAGACGGACAGGGAACGGGCAGGAGGGCCGGTGCTGAGCACCGGCCCTCCTGCCGTCCGTCGGTCCAGTCCGTCCGCCGGTCAGTCCATCCGCGCGATCTCCGCGGGCCGGACCTCTCCGTCAGGTGTCCGCATGGTCCTTCCGCGGGCCGCTTTCCGCCCGCGCCTGCCGCTTGCTCGCGTAGAGGCTGGTGACCGTGGTGACGACCAGCACACCGCAGATGACGGCCAGGGAGACCGGGATGCTGATCTCCGGAACGTGCAACCCGGACTCGTGCATGGCGTGCAGCACCAGCTTCACGCCGATGAAGCCGAGGATGACCGACAGGCCGTAGGAGAGGTGGATCAGCTTCTTCAGCAGCCCGCCGATGAGGAAGTACAGCTGGCGCAGCCCCATCAGCGCGAAGGCGTTCGCGGTGAAGACGATGTACGGGTCCTGAGTGAGCCCGAAGATCGCGGGGATGGAGTCCAGCGCGAAGAGGATGTCCGTACTGCCCAGCGCCAGCACCACGATGAACATCGGGGTCATCAGCCGGCGGCCGTTCTCCCGGATGAACAGCTTGGTGCCGTGGTAGCGGTCGGTGGACGGGAAGCGCTTCTCGATGGTCTTGAGGAAGCGATTCTCCTCGTAGTCCTCCTCGGGCTCGTCGGCCCGGGCGTCCTGGATGAGCTTCCACGCCGTCCAGATCAGGAACGCGCCGAAGATGTAGAAGACCCAGGAGAAGTTGGCGATGATCGCGGCGCCTGCGGCGATGAAGACCGCACGCAGGACCAGGGCGATGAGCACCCCGATCATCAGCACGCGCTGCTGGTAGATCGGCGGTACCGCGAACTTCGCGATGATCAGGACGAAGACGAAGAGGTTGTCGACACTCAGCGACTTCTCGGTGATGTAGCCCGCGAAGAACTCGCCCGCCGGCTTGCCCCCTCCGAGAAGGAAGAGGCCGAGGCCGAAGAGGGCGGCCAGTACGATCCAGACGATCGTCCAGACGCCTGCCTCCCTGACCGAGACCTCGTGCGGCTTGCGGCCGCCGATGAAGAAATCGGCGGCGATCAGGGCGCACAGACCTGTGATGGTCAGCACCCACATGGTGAAGGAAACGTCCACTGCACTCCTCCGGCAGAGTCGTCGGATGGTTCGGCGTCATTACTGCCGGAGGTCTCTTCCACCCGGGAACCTGCTCGTCGGTTCCGTGGGCCGGCGCCCCGGGTCCGCGACCTGCTTTACGGGCCGGCGCTCGCCGTATTGACGGGGTCACCGCAGCGGGGAGTACTCCCCTCCGTGCAAAGAAGAGTACAAGAAACACCAAGACAAGGTAAAACCGGGGCCAAGGAAGGGCCGGGGCGAGGAGCGAAGGTGCAGGTGGGCGGCGGTCAGCGACCGTATGCCCGGCGTGCCTCGGCGACCTGTCGGAGGACCTGGAGCAGCACCTGGCTCCCGACCGGTGCGGGTATCGGCTCGTACGTCCAGGCATGACCGACCCAGGGGTCCGCCAGATGATCGTCGGCCACGGGGGTGATGCGCAGCAGCGAGCGCCACAGCGGGTCGAGCACCGGTCCGTACACGCGTGCGTCCTCGCGGTCCGCGACCATCATCAGATGCACGCCGACCGCTGGGCCCTCGTCCGCGAGGTAGCGCAGCTGGGTCACGGCGCGGTCGTCGAAGCCGTGCGGGAAGTCATTGACGATGAGCAGCTGCTCGGAGGTGTCGAGATCCAGCGGCAGCGCGTCCGAGGCGTCGCCCCGGACGGCCATCTGCACCAGGTCCACGCGCCGGGTGAGCTTCGCGATGACGGAGGCGACTCCCCCGGCACCGGCGGCCGGCGGCTCGGTGAGCACACCGGACTCCAGCAGCGGGGCGAGCGAGGCGGCGCCCGATCCGGCCGGGTCCAGGACATGGAGGGTGAACTCGCCCGCGGGATGGACGGCGAGCAGCCGCGCGGCGTGGGCCACCGCGGTGTCCATCGCCAGCCGGCGCAGCTCGTCGGGGCCGGCCGCGGCCGCCCCGGCCGAGCCGGTCCGGCCGCTGTCGATCCACAGGCCGCGCTCCAGCGGCAGCCGTACGAGCATGGGGATGCGCAGCTCGGGGCGCTCCTCGAGGTGCAGGTCGCCGAGGCGCGCGGCCATCGGGATCTCCATCGGGACGCGGTAGCCGTGCCAGACGGGGTTGTCCCAGCGGGCGAAGGCGGGCGGCAGGGCCGGTTCGACGACCTCGGACTCGGCGGTGAGCTGGCCGAGATCCCGGTCGAGGGCGGCACGGGCCTGCTCGAGGAGCCGGTCGTGCTTGGCCTGGGCCTCCGCACGGGCCCGGTCGCCGGCGGTCCCGATGCGGTGCCGGGGGTCGGAGAGAGCGCTGTCGAGTTCCTGCCCCATCCGGGAGTCCGCGAAGTCCACCGCGCTGCGGTAGGCGGCGACCGTGCGGGCCAGGTCCTCGAACATGCCCCAGACCTGGTTGTAGAGCCGCTCGTCCATGCTCCAGCCGCTGGCGTCGCCCGCGACCGGCTGGGCGGGTTGTCCGGGCCGCGCGGCGGGGACCACCGGGGGCGGTGACGGCGGCGCCGTACGGCTGCGGCCGGGGTGCTGGTAGTCGACGGGGCCGTCGGAGGCGGGGCG
>DOWQ01000237.1 GCA_003519485.1 Streptomyces sp.
GGGCTGGAGCTCGCCGCGGCGGAGTCGGTGCGGCGGGTCGCCGGTGCGGTGGAGCAGGTGCTGTACGCGCCCGTGCCCTCCCCCGCGCCGGGGATCGCGGGGGAAGTGCAGCTGATCAGGGCCGGTCTGCGCGCCTCGGCCGGGCGGGGAGCACGGTTGCGTGCCCGGTACGCGCCGCGCTCGGCGGTGCGAGTGGTGTGGGCAGGCTCACGGGCCTGGTCGGAGCTGACCAGGCGGTGGAGCGAAGCCCGGTGGACATCGGCGCTGCTGCGGCGGCCCGGCCGCCAGCAGACCGAGCAGGGCTGAGCCCCGGGGCTCGGTCCCGGGCAGCCGGCCGGTCACGATCTCGGCGGCGGCGATCATCTCGACCGCGATCGCCACGCAGAGCAGGGTCCAGAACCGGAAAGCTCCCCGAGATCCCGGCCCACCACCCGCGGCAGGACTGAGCCGCCGCGCACGGCCGGGCGACGCTCGGCCGGCGGCCCCGGGAGAACCGGCCGGCCCGGGCGTGACCGGACGGGCGAGTGACCGGAGGGCCCGGGGAACCGGAGGAGCCGGGGAGAGCCCGGAAGGCATTGCGAGGGTGCGGAAAAAAGTGTGAGGGGCGACCGCCGGTGGCGGGTGCCCCTCACACACAAGGTTTTGGTTTTCCGTCTCGGGACTCACTGCCCCTGTTCATCACGGCGGCGCTGCCAACGTTCCTCGATGCGGGTCATCATGGAACGACGCTGTCGGCTCTGCCGGCGGTTGCCGCCGCCACCACCGGCATCCGTATCACCCGGCTGTTGTTCACCCGGCTTGGGCGCCGTGCGCCAACCGGTGACGGCGAGCACGGCGCATCCGAGCATGACGAGGAACCCCACCACACTGATCCAGATCTCCTGCGCGACCATACCGGCCATGAGGAGCGCGATACCCACCAGAAAGCCCGCGACCGCCTGATACACCCGTCGCCGGGTGTAGGTACGCAGCCCGCTTCCCTCAAGCGCTGTCGCGAACTTGGGATCTTCGGCGTACAGCGCTCGCTCCATCTGCTCGAGCATTCGCTGCTCGTGCTCCGAGAGCGGCACGGAGACCTCCTACTCATCGGTCGCGGGGGGCGACCGGGGTGCGACCCTTTCAGGATAGGCAGGGATTCGCCCCCGTGAAACCCGCCCCTCTGCGCCTTTTCCCATTACGGACCACCACAGCGGGTACAGGCCGCTAGGAGCTGCATTCCCCTACCGCCTGCCCGTCATGCCGGACCGTGTTCCCTCGATCATACGGGGCAATGCGTCCGATCGGGTGAGGCTGTGGCCCAGAGCATGCGCCGACCGGGGTCGGACGACTCGGACGGTGCCGCCGCCAGGTCAGCCGCCCTCCCGTTCGCCGAGAACGTGCAGCTGGGTGGCGATGGAGCGGAAGGCCGGAAGCTCGGCCGCGGCTGCCTCCAGTTGGAGGAGCGCCTCCATGGCGCCCGGCTCCGTGTCGACCAGCACACCGGGCACGAGGTCGGCGAAGACCCGCACCCCGTGCACCGCCCCGACGGCCAGCCCGGTGGCCCTGACCAGCTCGGTCAGTTGGGCGGCGGTGAAGCGCCGGGGCACCGGATCGCCCTCGCCCCACCGCCCGTCGGGGTCGGTCAGGGCCTGCTGGGCCTCGGTGAAGTGACCGGCGAGCGCGCGGGCCAGCACGGCGCCGCCCAGACCGGCGGCGAGCAGGCTGAGGGTGCCGGCCGGCCGGAGGGCCTCGACCGCGTGGCCCACGCCCTCCGCGGGGTCCTCCATGTATTCCAGGACGCCATGGCAGAGGACGGCGTCGTAGCCGCCACGGTCGACGACCTCGAAGAGGCCGTGGGCATCGCCCTGCACGCCATGCACCCGGTCGGCGACGCCCGCCTCGGCGGCCCGCCGCTCCAAGGCGAAGAGCGCATTGGGGCTGGGGTCGACGACGGTGACCCGGTGGCCGAGCCGGGCGACGGGCACCGCGAAGTTGCCGGTGCCGCCCCCGGTGTCGAGCACATCGAGAACATCGCGGCCGTCCCGGCCGGCAGCCTTCACCCGGCGGTCCAGGGCCTCCTGGAGCACGTCCCAGACCACGGAGGTTCGGAGGGCGGCGCGGGGACGCATCGGGTCGGACACAGCGGGTGGCTCCTCGGCGCGGGACCGCCGCGGACGGCGGGTGTGAATCGGTGCAGGCGCACTCCACCCTATTGCCTCCGCCCGTCAGCCCGCGTCGGACTCGGCGCCGCCGACGGAGCCGCCCGTACGCGCCCGGGGGAGGACCGGCTGGAGCACCAGCAGCCGCTCCACTATGCGCAGGAACATCCCCGCGTCGCGGAGAAGGTCGTCGGCGTCGCGGCTGCCCGCCGCGTCCCGTATGCCTGCCTCCGCGCGGGCCCGGCGGCTCGCGCCGGAGGCGAAGAGCAGGCTCCAGTCGGTCAGTTCCGGCGCCACCTCGGGCAGCACCTCCCAGGCACTGCGGATCCGCTGCCGGCGGCGCGGGGTGGTCTCCGGCCTGCCGCGGACGGCGAGCACCGCGGCGGCGGTGCGCAGGGCGGCG
>DOWQ01000240.1 GCA_003519485.1 Streptomyces sp.
GCCAGATCGAGTCGGGTGATGAGATCGCCGCGCCCGGCAGGCGTTCGGACGTGAGCAGCCAGGTCCATGTCCGACCTCCGCCTTCATGTGTCGCGATCCCGCGATTCCGCACCCGGGGAAGTGGGGGCGGATCACGGGCCACCCTGGGGACAGGTGAACGGCCCTGCCGGGTCGGCGATCTGGCTGTGGCCGGTATGACCTGAGCGTATGCGCTGGTCGCGGGGGGCGATACGGGGAAATCCCTTGTCCCGCACGGGGGTTCGGCAGGGCGCGTTCGGTGCGGCGCGCTCGGCGGGGGCGCCCCGCAGGACTTCGGCGCGCGGGTTTCGCACGGGTACGGCCGGCGCGCGCGAGGCGTCCGTACGAGCCGGCCGTACGCGGCCTCCGTACGGGCTCTCCGTGGCCGCTCCCCCGTACGCCCGCTCCCGTACGCCACGGGCCGCGCGGCCCGCCCCGTGCGCCTCTGGCCGCCGGGGAGTCCTGCGGCTCCCGCCTGCGCCGCCGTGCGGTCGGCGTGGGGCAGGTCTGTGAGTCAGCGGGTCAGCGGGTCAGCGGCTCACCGGGCCGCGAAGGGCCGGTCCGTGGGGACGATCTCGCGGCCGAGCGGCATCAGGGAGACCGGGATCAGCTTGAAGTTGGCGATGCCGAACGGGATACCGACGACCGTCACGCACAGGGCGAGCCCGGTGAGGATGTGCCCGAGGGCGAGCCACCAGCCCGCGAACACGATCCAGATGACATTGCCGAGCAGGGACCCGGTGCCGGCCCCGCGCCGCTCGACGGTCGTCTTGCCGAACGGCCAGAGGGCGTAGGCCGCTATCCGGAACGAAGCGATCCCGAATGGAATCGTGATGATCAGGATGCAGCAGATGATGCCGGCCACGACATAGCCGAGGGCGAGCCAGAAGCCGGAGAGGACGAGCCACAGCAGGTTCAGCAGCGTTTTCACGGTCGGTGGCCTCCCATCCGCTCCAGCCGGCTGATGCGCTCGGCCATCGGCGGGTGCGTCGAAAACAGCTTGGACATGCCCGGGCCCGGCCCGAACGGGTTGGCGATCATCATGTGGCTGGCCGTCTCGATCCGGGGCTCGGCCGGCAGCGGCAGCTGCTTCGTACCCGCGTCGAGCTTGCGGAGGGCGCTCGCCAGGGCCAGCGGGTCACCGGTCAGCCCGGCGCCGGAGGCGTCCGCCTCGTACTCCCTGGAGCGGCTGACGGCGAGCTGGATCACGGCGGCGGCGAGCGGGCCGAGCAGCATGATCAGCAGCATCCCGACCAGGCCCGGGCCCTCCTCGTCGTCGGACCGGCCTATCGGGATCAGCCAGGCGAAGTTCACCAGGAACATCACGACGGAGGCGAGGGCGCCCGCGATCGAGGAGATCAGGATGTCGCGGTTGTAGACGTGGCTGAGCTCGTGACCGATCACGCCGCGCAACTCGCGGGCGTCGAGGAGACGCAGGATGCCGTCGGTGCAGCAGACGGCCGCGTTGCGGGGGTTGCGGCCGGTCGCGAAGGCGTTGGGCGCGCGGGTCGGGGAGATGTAGAGCCGCGGCATGGGCTGCCGGGCGGCCGTGGAGAGCTCGCGGACCATGCGGTACAGCTCGGGCGCCTCGAACTCGCTCACCGGGCGGGCGCGCATGGCGCGCAGGGCGAGCTTGTCGCTGTTCCAGTACGCGTACGCGTTGGTTCCGAGCGCCACGACGACCGCGACGATCAGCCCCGTACGGCCGAAGAGGCTGCCGATCACGATGATGAGTGCGGACAGTCCCCCGAGGAGTACGGCGGTCTTCAGCCCATTGTGCCGGCGGTGCACGGTGCGCCCTCCTGGTGATGCGGCGGGGAATCTCTTGCTCGGCGATTCCACCTTCCAGTGGACCCTCCCTTCCTGGTCAACGCCAGGCGGGGGCCACGGGTTCCCTCATGCGCGCCGGGGCGGGCGGGCCCGCGCGCGCCGGGGTCACATCAGAGCAGCGCCGCGGAGGCGAAGCGCAGGATGAGCTGCGGGGCTCCGGAGAGGACGATGCCCAGCACGGCTGCGAGTCCAATGGCCGCCGCGAGCGGCCCGGGGATCTTCGCCCGTACGCCTGCCGGACCGGCCGCCGGACCTGACGCCGGGCCCGTCGCCGGACCGGTCGCGGGCGCCGGCTCCGTGCCGGTCCCCGGACCGCTCGCCGGTACGGTCACCGGCTGTGGCTCCCGCTCCTGCTCCTGCTCCGCCGCCTGATCGCTCTCCGGCCGCGGGGAGCGGAAGAGGACCGCGGTCCACTGCAGGTAGTAGTAGAGCGCGATCACGACGTTGACGGCCATGACGACCGCGAGCCAGCCCAGCCCCGCGTCGACCGCCGTGGAGAAGACCGCGACCTTGGCGAAGAGCCCGACGACACCGGGCGGCAGGCCCGCGAGGGAGATCAGGAAGAAGCCGAGCGCGAGCGCGACGAGCGGCCGGGTGGCGTAGAGACCCCGGTAGTCGGCGATCCGGTTGGCCGGGTGCGTACGGGCGACGAGGGCGGCGACGCCGAAGGCGCCGAGGTTCACCACGGCGTACATGAGGGCGTAGGCGACGGTGGAGCCGATCGCGTCGTTCGGGTCGTCCGTATAGGCCGCCGCGGCGATCGGGACCAGCAGATAGCCGGCCTGGCCGACCGAGGACCAGGCGAGCAGCCGTACGGCGCTGTACGCGCGGCCGGGGCGCTGGCGGAGCGCGGCGACATTGCCCGCGGTCATGGTGAGCGCGGCGAACACGGCCATCACCGGGCCCCACATGCCGGCGTACCCGGGGAAGGCCAGGACGGTCACCAGGATCAGCCCGGAGAAGCCGACGGCCTTGCCGACCACGGACAGATAGCCGGCGATCGGCACCGGGGCCCCGACGTAGGTGTCCGGCACCCAGAAGTGGAAGGGGGCGGCGGCCGTCTTGAAGGCGAAGCCGACGAGGGTGAGGACGACACCCACGGTGGCGAGGGTCTCGAACCGCGCGGGCAGGTCGGCCAGGCCGGCGGCGACCTCGGTGAGGTGCATGGAGCCGGTGACCGCGTAGATGAAGCTGACGCCGAGCAGCGTGACGGCAGTGGCGGCGACGGACGACAGGAAGAACTTGAGCGCGGCCTCGGAGGAGAGCCGGTCGCCGCGCCTCAGCCCGACGAGGGCGAAGGCGGGCAGCGAGGCGACCTCCAGGGCGACGACGAGGGTGGCGAGATCGCGGGAGGCGGGCAGCAGGGCCGCGCCGGCGGCGGAGGAGAGCAGCAGGAACCAGTACTCGCCGGCGGGCAGACCCAGGTCCCGGACGGTGTGCAGGGAGAGCAGGGCGGTCAGCAGCGCACCGCCGAGCACCAGGAGCTGCACGGCGATGGTGAAGGGGTCGGCCACATAGCTGCACGCGTCCTGGCCGCCGCTGGAAAGGCAGAAGGTGCGCCGGTCGCCGCCCAGGATCGGCAGCAGCGACAACCCCGCGACGGCGAGACCCGCGGTGGAGATCCACCCGAGCAGCGGCTTCCGGCGCTCGGACACGAACAGGTCTGCGACGAGGACGGCCAGCCCGACCAGCGCAGTGATGGTCGGCGGGGCGATCGCGAGCCAGTCGACGGACTGGACGAGGGAGGTCATCAGCTGCCTCCTCCGAGGAGGGTCTGCACGGCCGGGTCGGTCAGGCCGAGGAGTACGGCGGGCCAGAGCCCGGCGAGGACGGTGAGCGCGACGAGCGGGGTCCAGGCGGCGAACTCATGGGGCCGGACGTCGGTGAAGGCGCCGGGCGCGGGGGCGGGGGCGGCGCCGGAGGCGGGAGCGGGTGCCGGCGTATCGGTGCCCGCCGGGCCGGCTCCC
>DOWQ01000465.1 GCA_003519485.1 Streptomyces sp.
ATGACCTGATCCGGGCCCCTCCCACCGCACGGCGGGAGGGGCCCGGATCAGGTCATGCCGCGCGGCGGGCACGGCCCGAGCACGACGCCCGCCGGACCGGATAGGCTGACCCGCGCGTCATCCGGGCCTGACAGGCCGGGCGGGCGCGGGGAGGGTTGCCCGAGCGGCCTAAGGGAACGGTCTTGAAAACCGTCGTGGTGGCGACACCACCGTGGGTTCAAATCCCACACCCTCCGCCCAAGTGAACGAAGTTGCTGAGCAAGAAGGGATGCCCCCGAGCCGGGGGCGCCTCTTCTCGCTTCACGCCATGTTTTTCGGGACCCGGAATGCGCGGCGGGACGGAAACAGCCGGCCGCAGTGAAGGGGTGCATCGTCGCGATATTCTCGTCGTATTTCATGCAAAACAGCGGATGACACAGCCTCGGCGGTTCGGCAACTTCACGGCGGGTGGTGCGTACGCCGTGGTGGCCGGTGGGGCGCTGGTGGGGCGCGGGATGTGCGGTTACAGAATCGGCCCGGCCCCTTGGTGCAGACGGATGACGTCGGTGGTCCGTGTCGCGTGTCTGCCCGCCCCGCGGAGGGCGAGACCTTTTCACTTCCCCTTATGGAACGACGAACGAAGATCATTCAATACCTCGTGGCCATGGTCGCCGCGCTTGCCTCCTTCATCGGCGGACTCGTCTCCGCCCCCGCCGCCGCGGCACCCGCCGGACCGAACGCCACCGGGACCGGCCCCGGCCCGGCCGGCGGCTCCGGCGCGGGCACGAGTGCGGGCCCGGCCACCGGCTCCAGCGATCCGCGCGAGCGGGGAACGGAGGCGGCGGCGGAGGTGTTCCAGGGCCAGGCGTTCGACACCTGCTACACGCCGTCCCTGGGCGCCATGAACGCCTGGCGGAAATCCCATTACCGGGCCGTCGGCGTCTATTTCGGCGGCAGAGGACGGGCCTGCAAGCGTCAGCCCAACCTCAACCGTTCCTGGGTGCTCTCCGTCCACCGGGCCGGCTGGAACGTGCTGCCGATCTACGTCGGTTCCCAGTCGCCCTGCGTCCACAACGACAACAAGAAACAAGTGCCCATCGGCGCGCAGCCCTGGGACCAGGGCACCGCCGAGGCCCGTGACGCCGTACAGCGGGCGGCGGCCCTCGGCATGGCGGAGCGCAGCCCGCTCTACCTGGACATGGAGGCGTACGACCAGCGGGACACCGAGTGCGCCCGCACGACGCTCTCCTTCGTACGGGCCTGGAGCCGGGAGGTCCGGCGGAACGGCTATCTGCCCGGCTTCTACAGCAGTGCCGGTTCCGGCGTGACGCACATGGAGCGCGCGCGCCGGGACGGCGTGAAGGATCTGCCCGAGGTGATGTGGTTCGCCCGCTGGGGAGTCGAACCGTCGGTCGACCACGAGCCGGCGCTGGACGACTCCGCCTGGCAGCCGCACCGCCGGATCCACCAGTACGCCGGTAACGTCACCGAGCGCCACGGCGGGGTGCCGATGCAGATCGACCGCAATCTCGTCGACGCGCCCGTCGCGGTCGTCGCCGCCTGACCGGCCGCTCCGTCGCCGTACCTGCCCTACCCGTGGCCCCGCCTCCGACCGCTGCCACAACCCGCGCCCGGGCCCGGCTCCGCCCCCGGCCCGGCAGGTACCTCCGCGGACCTGCGGACCCAGAGGGCCCTGAGTGCGGAAGCGGACTCCTCCACCCCTGGGAGGTGCGGTCCGCGCCGGCCGTACACCCTGAGGGGGACCCGGCTTCGGCACTTACGGCCGATCCGTGGGGGCCACCCCCGCTCCTAGCGTTGAGGCATGACCACGCCAGTCCGCACCACCGCGACCGCGACCGGGGCAGCGACCGCGAGTGCCACCGCGTCAGCGACCGCGAGCGCAGCCCAGTTCACGTCCTACGTACGTGCGCGGGGGCCGGTGCTCCTGCGCACCGCCCGCGCCCTGACCGCGGATCCGTGCGACGCGGAGGACCTGCTGCAGACGGCGCTGGCGAAGACGTATCTGGCGTGGGAGCGGATCGAGGACCACCGGGCCCTGGACGGCTATGTCCGCCGGGCGCTGGTCAACACCCGTACCTCCCAGTGGCGCAAGCGCAGGGTCGACGAGTTCGCCTGCGAGGAGCTCCCCGAGCGGGAGACGGCCCCGGCCCCGGACCCGGCCGAGCGCCAGGTGCTGCGCGACGCGATGTGGCGCGCGGTGCTGCGGCTGCCCGACCGCCAGCGGGCGATGGTCGTGCTGCGCTACTACGAGGACATGAGCGAGGCCCGGACCGCGGAGGTGCTCGGCGTCTCGGTCGGCACGGTCAAGAGCGCGGTCTCCCGTGCCCTGTCCAAACTGCGAGAGGACCCGGGACTGACGGTGGTGCGCGACTGACCGGGAGTGGGAAATTCGGTCCGCGTTGAAGCGTTACCGCCGTAGGTAGTGACATACCACGTGGTATGGCCGCAGAATCGGCGGCATTACCGATGCGTAACCGCTGCCCTCGGGAGGCCACCGGTGCTCAGCACGATGCAGGACGTACCCCTGACAGTCAGCCGCATTCTGCGGCATGGTTCGACGGTCCACGCCGACTCCCACGTCACGACCTGGACCGGTGACGGCGCACCGCAGCGGCGCACCTTCGCCGAGGTCGGCGCGCGCGCCGGGCAGCTGGCGCACGCGCTCCACGACGAGCTGGGCGTGTCGGGGGACCAGAGAGTCGCGACGCTGATGTGGAACAATTCTGCACATCTAGAGGCATACCTCGCGATTCCCTCCATGGGTGCGGTCCTGCACACGCTGAACCTCCGGCTGCCCGCCGATCAGCTCACCTGGATCGTCAATCACGCCGCGGACCGGGTGATCATCGCCGACGGCACCCTGCTGCCGCTGCTCGCACCGCTGCTGCCCGCCCTCGACACGGTCGAACACGTGGTCGTGTCCGGTGTCGGCGACCGCTCCGTCCTCGACGGCTGCCGCCCCCGCGTACACGACTACGAGGAGCTCATCGCGGGCCGCGCCGCCGACTACGACTGGCCGGAGATCGACGAGCGCGAGGCCGCCGCCCTCTGCTACACCTCCGGCACCACCGGCCACCCCAAGGGCGTCGCGTACAGCCACCGCTCGGTCTATCTGCACTCGATGCACGTCAACAGCGCCGAGTCGTTCGCCCAGACACCCGCCGACATCGCGCTGCCCGTGGTCCCCATGTTCCACGTCAACGCCTGGGGCCTGCCGCACGCCGCCTTCATGGCCGGCTGTTCGATGCTGATGCCGGACCGCTTCCTGCAGGCCGGCCCGCTCGCCGAGATGATCGAGACCGTACGGCCCACCCTGGCCGCCGCCGTCCCCACCATCTGGCAGGGACTGCTCGCCGAACTCGACTCCAAGCAGCGGGACGTCTCGTCGCTGAAGACCGTCGTCATCGGCGGCTCGGCCTGTCCGCCCTCGCTCATGCGGGCGTTCGAGGAGCGGCACGGCATAAGCGTCGTGCACGCCTGGGGCATGACGGAGACGTCACCGCTCGGCAGCATCGCCCACCCGCCGGCCGGCGTCAGCGAGGAGGAGGCGTGGGCGTACCGCGTCACCCAGGGCCGGTTCCCCAGCCAGGTCGAGGCCCGGCTGGCCGGTCCCGGCGGCAACATCCTGCCCTGGGACGGGGAGAGCGCCGGTGAGCTGGAGGTCCGCGGCCCGTGGATCGCGGGCGCGTACTACGGCGGCGCGGACGGTGAGCCGTTCCGCCCCGAGGACAAATTCAGTCCGGACGGCTGGCTGCGGACCGGAGACGTGGGCATCATCAGCCCGAACGGCTACCTCACCCTCACCGACCGGGCCAAGGACGTCATCAAGTCCGGCGGTGAGTGGATCTCCTCGGTCGAGTTGGAGAACATCCTGATGGGGCACCCCGAGGTGGCCGAGGCCGCGGTCGTCGCCGTACCGGACGCCAAGTGGGGCGAGCGGCCGCTGGCCACCGTCGTGCTCAAGGAGGACGCGACCGCGGGCTACGAGGAGCTCCGGACCTACCTCGGCGAGCGGATCGCCCGCTGGCAGCTGCCGGAGCGGTGGGCCGTCATCGACTCGGTGCCGAAGACGAGCGTCGGCAAGTTCGACAAGAAGGTGCTGCGCAAGCGCTACGCCGACGGCGAGCTGGACGTCACCGAGCTGTAGCCGGGACGGTCCGGGAACACGGACGGAATTGCGGCCCGAGGGGCCGGCGCAGCTCGGTTTCTCCTGGCTGCGGCGGCCCCTCGGGCCTCAGTTGGTGCCGACCTTGGCCAGCAGATCGACGATGCGGCCCTGCACCTCCGTGGTCGTCGAGCGCTCGGCGAGGAAGAGGACCGTCTCGCCCGAGCTGAGCCTCGACAGCTGCGTCCGGTCTATGCCGGCGGAGGTGTAGACGACCAGCGGGGTGCGGTTCAGCATGCCGTTCGCGCGCAGCCAGTCGATGATGCCGGCCCGCCGGCGGCGTACCTGCATCAGGTCCATCACCACCAGATTCGGCCGCATCTGCGCGGCCGGCGTCACCGCGTCCGCGTCCGAGGCGGCGTGCGCGACCTGCATGCCGCGCCGCTCCAGCGTCGCCGCCAGCGCGCCGGCGATCGCCTCGTCCTCCTCGATCAGCAGGACCCGCGGTGGGTGCTGTTCGCTGTCGCGCGGTGCGAGGGCCTTCAGCAGCACGGCCGGGTCGGCGCCGTACGCCGCGTCCCGCGTCGCCTGGCCGAGGCCGGCCGTCACCAGTACGGGCACCTCCGCCGCCACCGCGGCCGTCCGGAGCGACTGGAGCGCGGTGCGGGTGATCGGCCCGGTCAGCGGATCGACGAACAGCGCGGCCGGATAGGCCGCGATCTGCGCGTCCACCTCCTCGCGGGAGTGCACGATCACGGGCCGGTAGCCGCGGTCGCTCAGCGCCTGCTGGGTGGAGACGTCCGGCGCCGGCCAGACGAGCAGCCGGCGCGGGTTGTCCAGCGGCTCGGGGGGCAGCTCGTCGTCGAGCGGCGGCGTGGCCTGCGAGTCGGTGACGTCGACGGCGCCGTTCGGGCCGTCCAGCGGCTCCGGGCCCTCGGCCGCCCCCTCGTCGGGCGCCCCTATCGCATAGGCCCGGCCGTCGCCCTGGGTGTCCAGCAGCCTCGCATGCTGGTGCGGCGGCTGGCCGGCCATGGGGAGTTCGGGGTGCCCGGGGCTCTCCCCGAGCGCG
>DOWQ01000697.1 GCA_003519485.1 Streptomyces sp.
GCCCGGGTCCGAGGGACCCGCGACGCGGCGGGGAGCGGCCGGGGGCGGGGCCCCCTCGGGCCGCTCATCGCCCCCTCGGCCCGCCCGCCCTGCGCTCAGCCGCCGTCGAGCATCCGGTCGCGCAGCCGCTCGCGCTCCACCGGCCCGAACGAGAGCCCGTCGCTGAGATAGGCGTCGGCCGTTCCCCACTGCTCCTCGATGGCCGTGAAGGCCGCCGCCAGATACTCCCGGCGCGCGTCGAAGAGCGGGGCCAGCAGCTCCGTCACCTCCGGGGACATCCCCACCGGTGACTCGTCGGAGCGGCGCAGCCGGTAGCGGCGGTGCGGGGCGCCGCTCTCCAGGTAGTCCGCCTCGATGGCCTCCCGGTCCACGCCCAGCGCGAGCAGGGTCACCGCGACGGACAGGCCTGCCCGGTCCTTGCCCGCCGCGCAGTGCATCAGCGCGGGCACGCTGTCCTCGGCGAGCGCGTGCAGTACGCGGCCCTGCTCCGCGGTACGGGTCTTGACGATCACCCGGTACGTGGCGGACATCCGGTTGGCGGCCCGGCCGTCGCCCAGCATGGCGCGCAGCTGTTCCAGATCGCCGTCGCGCACCATCTTCCAGAACTCCGCGCCGTCCGCGGGGTCGGTCAGCGGGATGCTCACATGGCGAACCCCGTCCAGCGCCACATCCGGGCCGTCCAGTGCCACGTCCGCCTTGTTGCGGAAGTCGAAGATCGTGTGCAGGCCGAGCGACCCGAGGAACGCGGCGTCCTCGTCGGTGGCCTTCGCGAGGTGGCCACTGCGGTAGAGCACACCGTGCTTCACCCTTCTGCCGTCGGCGGCCGGCAGGCCGCCCACGTCGCGGAAGTTGCGCACCCCCGACAACCCGGGTTCGGCCTGCTGAACCTGTGGGACCTGCGGCGTCTGCGTCACGGGCGCTCCTCCGGTGTCTCGGCCGGGCCGGCGGCGCGCCGGCGCGGTGGGATCGCTGCCGACCCTACGACATGGGTTACCCGGGTCATCGGCTCGGCAGTGCTGCGCCCGGCGGATCACCGGGGGTCAGCGATGCCGCGGCCGGAAACCGCGGCGGAGGCGGGCACGAGACGCGGCGGACGGGCCGGGGAACAGGGGGTACGGGCGGCCCGGCGTACGGCTCCCCGGGGCGCCGGTACAGGAGGGCCGCGTTGGCATACGGGAAACGGTAGGAATGCCTCAATCGGTCACGTACCACCCCATGACCCTATGAAACGGTCAACCGGTACGGGCACCCGGTGCGGTCGACCGAGGCGGACAGGGCGAGTATTGGCCGGCACGGGCAGCCGCAACCAGCACGGCCCACCGCCTCCCCGGTCTCAGCGGACCGGGCCGCGCCCCCGGCACAGCAAGCAGACCCAGACGACC
Organism: Streptomyces sp.; assembly: GCA_003519485.1. Taxonomy (GTDB): domain Bacteria; phylum Actinomycetota; class Actinomycetes; order Streptomycetales; family Streptomycetaceae; genus Streptomyces. Next base: position 1,383 of record DOWQ01000697.1, read on the forward strand.
TGCCCCCGGCCGCTGATGTCCGGCCGTACGCCCCACTCGGCCGCCAGCGCCCCCACGAGCAGCAGCCCGCGCCCGCCCTCCTCGTCGGCATGGCGCACCTTTGCGCGCGGTTCCGTCTCCGCGCACCCCTGGTCGGTGACCTCCAGGCGCAGCCGGGTGCCGGTGAGCTGGAGCTCGCACGCCACCTTCACGCTGTCCGTGTGGCGGACGGCGTTGGTGAACAGCTCCGACATGACCAACTCGGCGTCGGCCCGGCAGTCGTCGTCCGCGCCCCACTCCCGCAGCAGGGTGACTACACGCCGCCGCGCCTTGCTGACCGAGGCGCTCAGCGCCGGCAGATGGAACGCGTCCTGGAGGTGCTGGGCGGCGATGCCGCCACAGCGCCCTGACCGGAGTGCGTCATGGGAAGGAGCCACCTCATCACTATGCGGCTTGATCCGTACAACTGGCAACATCAATCTGCAAATTGCAGAAAGGCGGACGACATTCTGGTTCCCGGAACTGACGCCGTGACACACTGCTACCCGACCTGCGAAGTTGGAGGGGATGGGCGTGAAGGACGCACGGCCGGGAGGAGCCCCGACCGTCCTGCGAGTGGTGCTCGGCAAGCGCCTCCGGGACCTGCGGGAGAGCGCGGGGCTGTCGTACGAGCAGTCGGGCCGCGCCCTCGATGTCACCCACGCCACCATCCGCCGGATGGAGAAGGCCGAAGTCGGGCTGAAGGTCCCGTATGTCGAGAAGCTGCTCCGCACGTACGGCGTCACCGACGAGCAGGAGATCGACGGGTTCGTCTCGCTGGCGCGCGAGGCCAACCGGCCCGGCTGGTGGCACCACTTCCGCGACGTGCTGCCCGACTGGTTCAGCGCCTTCGTCAGCCTGGAGGGCGAGGCCAGCGTCATCCGCGCCTACGAGCCGCACTACGTCCCGGGGTTGCTGCAGACCGCCGGCTACGCCCGTGCCGTGCTGCGCGCCGGGATGCCGCACGCGACCGAGGCCGAGCTCGAACGGCTGGCCGTCCTCAGGGTCGAGCGCCAGGCCCTGCTGACCCGGGAGGACGCGCCGCTGCTGTGGATCGTCATGGACGAGACGGTGCTCCGCCGCCCCATCGGCAGCCCCGAGGTGATGCGCGAGCAGATCGACCAGCTGATCGAGGCGAGCGAACTGCCCCGGGTCCGGCTGCAGATCATGCCCTTCTCCGCGGGCCCGCATCCCGCCATGTACGGATCTTTCCATATCTTCCGGTTCCCCCTCCCGGAACTGCCCGACATCGCCTACTCGGAGAGCCTCGTCGGGGCTGTCTACTTCGATCAGCGCGATGACGTGTCGACCTTCCTGGAGGCCCTGGACCGGATGTGCGCACAAGCTGCGCCGGCACATACCACCCGAGCCCTGCTGGGTGGCATTCGCAAGGAGATCTGAACCATGGGTCGCACATCCATATACAACGGCATGCCCGCCAAGGAGCTGGGCTCGGAGGGCTGGCACAAGCCGTGGAGCGGCGGCAACGGCGGCAGTTGCGTCGAGGCGATGAGGCTGGGCGACGGCCGGGTGGCGCTGCGCCAGTCGGCCGATCCGGACGGTCCGGCGCTCATCTATACGCACCACGAGTTCGTGACGTTCATCCAGGGGGCGAAGGGTGGTGAGGCCGACTTCCTCGTCGCCTGAACCTGCCCGGTCCGGGCTCCGCCCCGGCGGAGCCCGCCGGTACCGGCCTGCCGCACGGTGACCGGCCGCACCATGACGAGCCCGACCGATCCCCATGCCGTTGACCGGGCATGGGCAGCGAAACGGAGACCGGCGTGACCGACCAGGGCTTTCTACCCGCCGACCGGATCGACACCAGCAAGCCGCATCCGGCGCGGATGTACGACTACTACCTCGGGGGACGGGACAACTACGAGGTCGACCGCGAGGCCGCGGAGCAGGTCATGCTGATGGCGCCCGACGCACGGGCGAGCGCCCTCTCCAACCGGGCCTTCATGCGGCGCGCGGTGCGCAATGCCGTCAAGGAGGGCATCCGGCAGATCATCGACGTGGGGACCGGCATCCCGACCTCGCCCAACACCCATGAAGTCGCCCGTGAGACGGCCCCCGACGTGCGCGTGGCCTTCGTCGATAACGATGTCATCGTCGCCGCCCACGCCAACGCCAAACTGACGAACGAGGGCAACTCCGCCTTCGTCCTCGCGGATCTCCGGGACCCCCGGGCCATCCTGGAGCATCCGACCGTCCGCGCGTTGATCGACTTCGACCGGCCGGTCGCCCTGATGCTCGTGGCCGTCCTGCACTTCATCGACGACGCGGACGACCCCGCCGGCATCGTCGCCACGCTCAGCGGGGCACTGCCGACTGGCAGCCATCTCATCCTGAGCCACGTCACCGCAGACTTCCACGGGTACAAGGAGCGGGCAGGCGAGGACGCCCAGCACGTCTACCGCAGGGCCACCGCCCAACTGACCCTGCGTGGCCGCGCGGAGATCCTGCCGTTCCTCGAGGGCTACGAGCTGCTCGACCCCGGCCTGGTTTAACTCCCGGCCTGGCGCCCCGACGAGCCGCTGCCCGACCCCGTCGAGCAGCGCAAGGTCGCCCTCTACGGAGCCGTGGGCCGCAAGCTGTGAGCACCGGGGCCCGGCGGGCGGCGCCACCCGCCCGGCCTGCGGCGCGGCTCGTGCGTTCCGGAGGCGGGGCACCCGGAGGCCGTGCGTCCAGGGCCGTACGTCCGGGCCGGGTGGAGCCGGCCGGCCGGCCAGGGGCCTCGCAAGCCACCGGGGCCCCGCGATAATCGTGTGCGCCGCCGCCGGGCCGGGCGTCAAGCTGGGGCCATGCCCTGGACGACGACGCGTGACCTTCCGACCTTCCTCGCCGCCGCGGGCGGCTTCCTGCGGGCCCGCCCCGTGGCGAACACCGTGCTGCTGTCCGTCCTCGCCTCGCTGGAAGCCGCCGGCCGGGAAACGTACGGCGGCGCGGCGCCCGAGTACGGCTGGTGGCGATCCGCGGGCGGGGAGCCGGCCGGCGCCTTCCTGCGGACCCCGCCCTGGCCGGTGCTCCTCTCGGAGATGCCCGACGAGGCGGCAGCGGACCTCGCCGGGCTGCCGGACGACCCCGATGCCCCGGCCACGGGCGCGAACGGGGG
>DOWQ01000112.1 GCA_003519485.1 Streptomyces sp.
CCTCGGAGAATGTGATCAGGCCGCGGACCGCCGAACGGATTTCACCGCACCCGGCATAGGCCGGCAGCGCAGCGGGCAGCGACTTCGCCGTCCGCCTTCGAAACCGTTCGTACTCGGGCTCTTCCATCGGCACGACCAATATGAGCTGCTCGGGGGCGAGTATGCGCATTGCCTCACCGAGCTCCCACACCGTGCCCTCGCCCCAGCCGAGCGCGAGCACGACATGGCGCGCCCCCTCGATGAAATCGCGTACCTGCGGTTGCCAGCCCTCACGCGGCAGGTAGACGCGGAGCGCGCCGACGGGTGGAGCCGGTTCGCCAGGGCGGCCGACGCCGATCATCGGGGCTTCGTCGCTCGACAGCGCGTCGGCCACCAGCATCTCTTCGGGGAGTTCGACGACGAACAGGCTGCGGAGAGCCCGTTTCACAGGAGTGAACGACTGAGCGCCGGACAGCTCGTGGTCCTGCTCGAACGTCCTGAGGTACAGGCTGTAACCCAGCCCGCGCAGGTCGTGCGGCTTCCGGACGACCTGGGTGAGGTACCTGCGCGCACGGGCGTGGCGAACGTTGCCCGCACGGAGCAGCAGCGCGCCGGCCAGGAACATGCCGAGGATCATGGCCGTCGTCGACCGGTGCTGAAGTATCACCGCGGTCACTTGGAAGTGCGCGGCCGTGTTGACCAGATTGCGGACCACGACGACGAAGGCGAACGCGCTGCCGAGGCACATGGAGTAGCCCATCGGCCGGTACACGCCGAAGCAGTTGTTCCCATTGCTGATCGCCGACCACAGGATGTACAGGCATCCGACGTCGAGGACCAGACGCCAGGTGGATTCCTCCAGCAGATCCGCGAACGTGCTCGGAATTCCGGTGATTCCGAACAGCACGACCAGACTTCCCACCGTCAACGCAACGCCGGCTGTGGTGGCCGCCATGGCGCCGAGCATGATGGGACCGGCTCTGTACTGTTGTGGATTGGGCGCCAGTTTCGGGGCCAGTAATTCCCAGGAATTCGTAGTCAGTTCGCCCACCCCCCGATAGGCGGATCGTACCGGCCGAGGAAGGCGTCGACCCGGGTTCCTCACATCCGGCGGCGAGCGAACCGCCGGGAGCCCCGGAATGGCGCGAGGCGGCGAATCCTCAGCGACAGCCGCCCCGCTGACCGCGAGCCGCAGGAGGACGTTCGGCTCGACGGCTGCCGGTCCCGCCGGCGGCCGCCGACTGTGTGACACTCCCCTTCGTTGAGACAGCTTCTCGACTGGAGGTCCTGCCATGGCCAGTAAATTCACCGAGCTTGCGATCGACTGTGCCGATCCCCACGGTCTCGCCCGGTTCTGGTGCTCGGTCCTTGACTACGAGGTGCACGACGAAGACGACGGGATTGTCACGATTGGCCCCCGCACGACAGCTGAGGGCGGAAGCCGACCCGGCCCGGTGCCACCGACGTTGACATTCGCGCACGTGCCCGAGGGCAAGACCGTCAAGAACCGGCTCCACATCGACGTCAACCCGACCGACAGCGAGCAGGACGAAGAGGTCCGCCGCCTGCTCGACCTGGGTGCTCGGCACGCCGACGTCGGCCAAGCAGGCGATGAGAGCTGGGTCACGCTTGCCGACCCGGAGGGGAACGAGTTCTGCGTCCTGGCGCGCCGCCGCCCCTGATCGGAGACCGCACACCGCGCCGGACCTGCCTCTGGCCGCCCGCCGGTCCTTACTCGCTGTGCATGATCTGGATCAGGTTGCCGCAGGTGTCGTCCAGAACCGCAGTGGTGAAGGGGCCCATCTCCAGCGGCTCTTGGGTGAAGCGCACCCCGAGCTCGCGCAGCCGGTCGAACTCCGCTTGTACGTCGTCCACGGCGAAGGAGGTGGCCGGGATGCCGTCCTGGACCAGCGCCGTCTTGTACGGCTGCACCGCAGGGTGGCCGGAGGGCTCCAGCAGCAGTTCGGTCCCGTCGGGGTCTTCAGGCGAGACGACGGTCAGCCACCGGTCCTCGCCCATCGGGACGTCGTGCTTCTTCACGAAGCCCAGCACGTCGGCATAGAAGCGCAGGGCTCTTTCCTGGTCGTCGACGAAGACGCTGGTGAGGTTGATCTTCATGTGTGCTCTCCGGTGCATCGGGCCTGAGCCATCGGGTCACGATGCGCTCAAGGGGTTCGGTGTTCCGGTCGTGGAACTTGTAGCGGCCCTGGCGCCGCGAAAGGACCAGTCCCGCGGATTCGAGTACAGCCAGGTGCTGGCTGATCGCCTGGCGGGACAGTCCCAGACCGTGCTTGGTCACCAGTCGTGTGCAAATCTCGAACAGGGTCTGGCCGTCCCGCTCCACCAACTCGTCAAGGATGCGCCGGCGGGTGGGGTCGGCCAGCGCCTTGAAGATATCCTCCGCCATGACCTACACCATATGCAAGCACCGACTTGCCTATCAAGTTCGGTGCCCTGCCGTCGCCCGGCCGAAGAGACAGGCCCCTCCGCGCGCTTGCTCCCAGCCCGAAGAACCCGTTCGGCTCACCGCGCCTCGGCGTCGACATCGCCGACGTCTGAGATAGGGCGCCGATCAGCGCTGCCGAACACTGCCACTGGCGGCACTACGTCGACCTCCGGAGGACCGGCCGGTACGCAGATCACCGGGCGACCGTCCGTGTTCCGCCGCCCTGGCCCGACCTGGACTACGGGATCAGCTCTCCGGCAACCGCGCCAGGTCGGACACCGGTCCGAGATGGCCGAGCTTGTCAGGGTTGCTCACAGAACGGATCGCCCGGACCACGCCGTCGGCGACATCGAGTTCGACCACGCTGACCACGCGCCCTTCGGGGTCGTACCGCACGCCGCCCGGCCGGCCGTTGACCCGGGCCGGACGGAGGGAGACGCCCAGCGTACGGCCCCGGCGGAACACGCCGAGGAGCAGCCGCATGACGCGCAGCCGCCCCGCCAAGGGCTTTCCGAATATCCGCACCTTGCCGCCCCCATCCGTGTGGAGCACCACGTCGGGCGCGAGCATGCCGATCAGCGCGTCCATGTCGCCGCCGGCAGCGGCCGCGAAGAATGTGCGGGCGAGCTCCTCGCCTTCCGCCCGCCGCTCACGGGGCGGCGCACTGTCGCGCACCGGCCCTCCGGCGGCGATGCGCTGTCTGGCGCGGGCGAAGATCTGCCGGCAGTTCACCTCGGACTTGCCCGTGATCGCCGCGACGTCCGGGTAGCCGTACTCGAACACCTCGCGCAGCATGAACACCGCCCGCTCCATCGGCGAGAGGGTCTCCAGCAGCACGAGGAACGCCATCGACAGCGAGTCGGCCAACTCGGCGTGCTCGGCCGGCCCCGACCCGTCGGCCTGCACGACGACCGGCTCGGGCAGCCAGACGCCCACGTAGGACTCCCGCCGCACCCGCGCCGAACTCAGGTGGTTGATGCCCAGTCGCGTCACCGCCGTGGTCAGGTACGCCTTCGGAGCGGCGATGGTGGTTCCCGCCCGGCGCGCCCGGGTCAGGCCGAGGAACGCGTCCTGAACGATGTCCTCGGCGTCGCCCACGGATCCCGTCATCCCGTAGGCGATGGAGAACAGCAGCGGCCGGTACCCGGCTGTGCCGGTCTCATCGGTCGATCCACGCACGGAATCCTCCCGCCAACTCGCGTACCACGGCTCCCGGCCGAGCCATTTGCCTGCTTGCCGTGTTCGGGGATTCTTCCGCACAGCGTCGAGCAGGGTATCCGCGGGTTCCCNNTGACAGCGAACAACGGCAAGGAGTGCACGGATGTCATCGACGCCATCAACGGTTCGAACGTCATCACCCGGCAGTCCGCCGGCGACCACCAGCCCGGTCTGATCGGTAACCCCTTCCGGCCCGGCGCCCTCCTCACGGCCGGGTTGCCCGCCGTACCGCGTTGCGGCGAGCCCACCGTCCGTCCACCGGGTTTGCCCGGCCACCCTCACGTGGAACCGATCGCCACTCCGGCTCCCGGACCGGCGTCATCCGAAACCCCTGCAAGGAGAACCTCATGAACCTGAACTTCGCTCTGTGGATCGTCGCCGG
>DOWQ01000005.1 GCA_003519485.1 Streptomyces sp.
AGCCGCCGGCGAAGCGGCAAGCACCGAGCGGCGCGCGCAAGCAAGCACCGGTCAGCCGGCAGCAGCCCCTCAGATCGGTGCCGGCCCCGACGGATCGTCCGGGTACGGCGGCGGATCCAGCCCGTCCGCCGCCTCCGTCTCGGCGCCGGGCAGGCCCGGGGAGCCGGCGTACGCCGCCTCCTGCTCGCCGCGGCCGTCCCCGAGCGGCCCCATCGGATCCACCCCGAGCGACGCCAGCGGGTCCACCCCGGGCAAACCATCCGCGCCGGAGAGCCCGTCCACGCCGGGAAGTGAGCCCATCCCCGCCGGCGAATCGACCCCGGCCAGCGGGTCCGCCGGCGACAGCGGATCCGCCGGTGCCAAGGGATCCAGCGACTCGTGCGGCATCGGGAACACCGTCTCCCCGGCCACCGCCGTCGTCGAGGACGACATCGCCGCCGGGCCGCTTCTGGCCACCGGATCCAGGAGCGCCTGGTAGGGCCCGACCGCGTGCTCGCCGATCCGGCGCAGCGCGGCCCACATCGTCACCTGGTTGGCCGACAGCACCGGCATCCGCAGCTCGGCCTCCAGCTGCGGGATGACGTCGTACGTGGCGAGGTTGGTGCAGCTGATGAAGAGCGCGTCGGCCTCGCCGACCACCGCCTGCCGGGCCATGTCGACCACGTCGCGGTACGGCACCTTCCAGATGTGCCGGGTCAGCCCGAGGAAGGCCCGCCCGGTGACGGTGATGCCGCCCTCCGCCAGGTACTCCTCGAGGGACTGGGTGACGGAGCTGGTGTACGGGGTGACCAGCGCGATCCGCTGGGCCCCGATCTCCCGCAGCGCGTCGAGCAGCGCCCCGGACGTGGTGATCGCGGGCACTTCGCCCGACTGCTCGATCGCCGCGCACATCTCGCGCTCGCCGGCGATGCCGCCGACGAAGCTGCCCGAGCTGCACGCGTAGGCGATGACCTCGGGGCTGACCGCGCAGAGCGCCTGCGTGGCCTCCCTGAGGGTCTCGTGCTCGCTGACCAGCCGTGCCAGGCCGAGACTGACCTCGACCGGCACGAAGGGTGTCCGGGTCAGATGGAGGGAAACCTCGTCGGGAACCCAGCGCCACAGTTCCCGATCCAGCGCGAAGTCGAACGGAGCTACTACACCCACGCCGCGTTGCGGCTGGGGGCCACCCAGAAAAGAGACGTCCATTTCAAGCCCCAATACGAGCGGAGGGCTGGGCCAATGGCCACAGGAAACGAAAGCCGGAGCACGCCGGGACGTCGGGACAGAGACCTGCACAGTTGCCTGTGTTGACGAAGGTAGTTTCCGATCCCTAGCGTGGTCAATCCCAACTCTCATGCTGTTTTTCCAGCTGCCTCTCGGCCAAGCGGTCCGACGTTTCGAAATGGTTTCCCACCCATGACCGATTGCACCCTGCTCGTCTTCGGCAGCGACCCCGCCCCCCGCCTCGACCGGCTCTCGGGCCGGGCCCGGATCGTGTACGCGGACGACGTCTCGCTCCCCGGCCTGCTGCCCTCCGCCGACGCCCTGCTCGTTTGGGATTTCACCTCCGACGCGGTGCGCGACGCCTGGCCCGGCGCGGGCCCCCGGCCGCGCTGGGTGCACACCGCGAGCGCGGGCGTGGACCGGCTGCTCTCCCCCGAGCTGACCTCCTCGGACGTCGTGCTCACCAACGCCCGGGGCGTCTTCGACCAGCCCATCGCGGAGTACGTCGCCGGGCTGGTGATCGCCATGGCCAAGGACTTCCCCGAGACCTGGGAGCTGCAGCGGCAGCGGCGCTGGCAGCACCGGGAGACCATGCGGCTCGGAGGCAGCCGTGCGGTGGTCGTCGGCTCGGGCCCGATCGGGCGCGCCATCGCCCGTACCCTCGCGGCACTGGGTGTCGAGGTGGAACTCGTCGGGCGCACCCCGCGGGAAACCGACTCCGAATTCGGCCGGGTGCACGGAAGTGCGGATCTTGAAAGCCTTCTGCCGTCCGCCGACTGGGTGATCAGTGCCGCGCCGCTGACAAACGAAAATCTGGGAATGTTCGACGCGCGGCTCTTCGGCCGAATGCCGCGGACGGCCCGTTTCATCAATGTCGGGCGCGGTCCACTGGTGGTCGAAGGGGATTTGGCCGACGCCCTGGACCGCCGGACCATCGCGGGTGCCGCCCTGGACGTCTTCGAGCACGAGCCGCTCGCGGCGGACAGCCGCCTCTGGAACCTCCCCGGCCTGCTGGTCTCGCCGCACATGAGCGGCGACACCATCGGATGGCGGGACGACCTGGCCGAGCAGTTCATGGACAACTTCGACCGGTGGGCCGCGGGAGAACCGCTGCTCAACGTCGTCGACAAGCAGCTCGGCTACGTACCGGTGAGCTGACCGCACGACCGATGGAGGGTCCATGACCGAGCTCGGCGATCTCACGGCGACCCAACTGCTCGCGGGCTATGCCACCCGCGACTTCTCCCCCGTCGAGGCGACGCGGGCCGTCCTCGACCGGATCGAGCAGGTCGAACCGGCCGTCAACGCCTTCGTCCGGGTGGACGCCGAGGGCGCCCTGGCGCGGGCCGCCGAGTCGGCGGACCGGTGGCGGCGCGGCGAGCCGGCCGGGCTGGTCGACGGTGTGCCGGTGTCCGTGAAGGACATCCTGCTGCTCAAGGGCGGTCCCACGCTGCGCGGCTCGCGGACCGTGCCGGCCGGCGACCCCGGCAGCTGGACGGAGGACGCGCCGGCGGCGGCCCGGCTGCGGGAGCAC
>DOWQ01000389.1:0-12709 GCA_003519485.1 Streptomyces sp.
TGAGGCGCGGGGGGCGACCGGCACGCGCGCGACCGACACGGTGTCGTGGACGGAGCGGGAGCCGTACGGCGTCGTCGGGCGGATCGTCCCGTTCAACCACCCGTTCAAGTTCGCGGCCGGGAAGATCGCGGCGCCGCTCGCCGCCGGCAACGCCGTGGTACTCAAACCCGGGGAGCAGACCTCCCTGTCCTCCCTCGAGCTGGCCCGGATCGCTGCCGAGGTGCTGCCGCCCGGGGTGCTCAACGTCATCACGGGACGCGGTGCGACGGCGGGCGCCGCCCTCGTGGCGCACCCGGGCGTACCGCGCATCGCCTTCACCGGCTCCGTACCGTCCGGCCGCGCAGTGCTGCGCGGCGCGGCCGAGGAGGTCAAGCACGTCACCCTCGAGCTCGGCGGGAAGAACCCGATCGTCGTCTTCCCCGATGTCGACCCCGCCCGCGCGGCGCGAGCGGCCGTCGCGGGCATGAACATCGCCCGCTGCACCGGCCAGTCCTGCGGCTCGACGTCGCGCCTGTTCGTCCACGACGAGGTCCGCGGCCCGTTCCTCGACGCGCTCGTCGAGCGGCTGTCCGAGCTGCGGGTCGGCGACCCGATGGACGAGGCGACCGAGGTGGGNNCCGCTCGCCTTCCGGGCGCACCATGAGCGGGTCACCTCGTACGTCGAGAGCGGGCGGCGGGAGGGGGCCACGCTGCTGCACGGCGGCGCGCGCCCCGCGCACCTGTCGCGGGGCTTCTTCCTGGAGCCGGCGGTCTTCGCCGATGTCGAGGACGAGATGACGATCGCCCGCGAGGAGATCTTCGGACCGGTCATGTCCGTGCTGTCCTGGCGCGACTGGGACGACGTGATCGCCCGCGCGAACGCGACCCGGCTCGGCCTCACGGCGAACGTCTGGACCAACGACATCTCGACCGCCATGCGGACGGCACGCGCTCTGGAGGCCGGCTACGTCCACGTGAACGGCACCGGCCGCCGGCCGACCGGCATGCCCTTCGGCGGCTGGAAGAACAGCGGGCTCGGCAAGGAGAACGGCCTCGAAGAACTGCTGTCCTACACGAGGGAGAAGAGTGTGACGGTGACATTGCTGTGACCGCGATGGAGCTGGACCCGCGACGGACCGGGCTCGTCGTGTTCGACATGCTCGAGGCCTACCGGACCGCGATCGAGGAGGCCGGCACGGTGGTGCCCGTGCAGCGCCTGCTCAGCGGCGCGCGGAGAGCGGCTGTCCCGGTCTTCTGGGCGCGCGCCGATCACCGCCCCGACGGGGCGGATTTCGCCCGGACGCTGACCGACAGCGACCAGCGGCTGCGCCCCTGGTCCGCAGGCAGTCCCCAGCCGGACCGCCCCCCGCACGGCTCGGGTTCGCCGGGGCTGCGCGTCCTGCGCGAACTCGACCAGCGAGCCGAGGACTACCAGGTCCCCAAGCACCGGTGGTCCGCCCTCTCCGGTACGCATCTGGAGCTGTCGATGCGCTCGCGCGGCATCGACACGATCCTGCTCGTCGGAGGTTCCACGCACGTCGGGATCGCCTCGACCGCCTACGCCGCCCGCGATCTCGACTTCCAGATCGTCGTCGTGCGGGACGGCTGCCACGGCTTCGCCGAGCAGCGCGCCTTCTTCCTCGACAAGGTCTTCCCGCGGATGTGCCGCGTCCGTACCGTCGACGAGGTCCTCGCGGCCCTCTCCTGAGGGGGTCAGGGCCCCGCACGGCAGGGCAGCCCGGCGGACCGGTTACTTCACCGGTCGTCCGTCGGTGACCTCGCCGGCCGGCGGTTCCCGCGGCGCGGCCGGGCCGGTGCCGGACTCGGGAACCGACGCTTCGGCGTACTCCCGCACGACGTTCGGACGGGTCAGGAAGGCACCCGCGACGAGCACCGGACCGAGCGCGCCGAGCGTCAGCGCCACCACCGGCCCCACCACCGCTGCCAACGCGCCGATGGCCATGTCCCCGATCGCCGGGCCGCCGCGCGAGGACATCTGGTAGAAGGCGGTCACCCGGCCGCGGATCTCGTCCGAGGTGTCGACCTGCACCGCGGCATGCCGGATGGTCGTGGCCATCGCGTCCAGCGCGCCGAGCAGCAGAGCCGCGACCAGCGCGAGCAGGAAAAAGCGTGCCTGAGCGAGCAGCATGGCGGCGAAGCCGTACAGCACGGTCGAGACCAGCACGACCCTGCCGAGCCGCTTGCTGCGTCCGACGACGCGGAAGGTGGTGTAGGTGGCGAGCAGCGCACCTGCCGACGGCGCCGACGAGAGCAACCCGTACCCGGTCGGACCCACGTGGAGGACGTCGAGCGCCAGCGCGGGGAGCACCACCCGGTAGGCACCGAAGACGGTGGCGGACAGGTCCAGGGCCATGAGCCGCGTGATGAGCGACCGGTGCGCGACGTAGCGGGCACCCTCGGCGATGGATCCGAAGACCGACCGCGGCGGTCCCGCCTGCACCAGCGGCGGCACCCGCAACACGGCCAGCAGACCGATGAGCACGGCGTACGTCACCACGTCGACCAGATACATCAGTCCCGGTCCGCCAACGGCGATGAGGACACCGGCCAGCGCGGGACCGAGCAGGACCGCCACTTCGCGCGACGGGTTGAGCAGCGCGATCGCCTGGGCGAGCTGCCGCTTCGGCACCATCGCGGGGATGATCGCCTGCCGGGCCGGTTGGTCGAAGGTCGCCGCGGCCGTCGTGAGCAGCACGCTCAGGATCACGTGCCAGGCCTGCGCCTGCCCCGTGAGCGTCAGGACCGCCAGGGCGAGGGCGACAAGGAGGCTGACCAGCTGCGCCGACTGCAGCAGCCTGCGCCGGTCGAGCCGGTCGGCGTAGGCACCGCCGAGCGGACTGAGCACCAGCAGCGCGACCGCCTGCCCGCCCCCGACGAGCCCGGTCTGGAGAACCGAACCCGTCAGGGCGTACACCTGATAGAGATTCGCCGCGACTGTCCCCCGTGTCCCGGTCTGGGAGAGGACGACTCCCGCCCAGTAGAGCGTGAAATCGCGGTTGCGGAGCACGTCGGGAACTGCCACGAGGGTGGACCTCCATGCGGAAGCGAGTCGGGCCGGCCGGTACGGGCAGGGGTACCGGTACGGCTAACCGACGGGGACCAGGGACAGCTTGTCGGGGTCCATCCGGAGGTAGACCTTGGTCCCCGGCGCGATCGAGACCGTCGGGTTGGAGCGGTTGCGCACCTTGGCGGCGCCGACCTTCACGACGTGGTCGACCGAGTCCCCGAGGAAGGCCCGCGTGATGACCTCACCCGTCCACTCGTTCGGCACGGTGCCGCCGGCGCCGATCAAGCCGATCTCGACCGCCTCGGGACGGATCGAGACGATTGCCTCGCTGCCCACGGGCACGGCGGAGGAGGAACGGACCCGCAGCCTGCCCTCGCTCGTGTCGACGGTGACGCACTCCCCGTCGTTGCCGGCGACGATCCCCTTGAGGAAGTTCGAGGTGCCGATGAACTCGGCGACAAACCGTGAGTTCGGGTTGGTGTAGATGTCGCGCGGCTTGCCGAGCTGCACGACCTTGCCCTCGCGCATGACGGCGATGTGCGAGGACAGCGCCAGCGCCTCGACCTGGTCGTGCGTGACGTAGATCGAGGTGATGCCGAGGTCCTTCTGCAGGCGCTTGAGCTCGAAGCGCAGCGAATCGCGAAGCTTCGCGTCCAGGTTCGACAGCGGCTCGTCGAGCAGCAGCAGCGACGGCTGCGTGACGATGGCGCGAGCCAGCGCCAGCCGCTGCTGCTGTCCCCCGGAGAGCTTGGTCGCCTGCCGGTCGGCCAGGTGACCGAGCTCCATCACCTCCAGCACCCGCCCCACGCTGTCGGCGATCTCGGCCTTGCTCGGCCGCTCGCTGCGCTTGCGCACCTGTAGGGGAAAGCCGACGTTGTCGAAGACCGACATGTGCGGCCAGATGGCATAGGACTGGAACACCATGCCTAGCCCGCGCTCATTGGCCGGCATGTTGACGGCGCTCTTCGCCTCCGCCGCCTCGAACAGCACGCGCTCGCCGACGGAGATGCGACCGGAGTCGGGCTTCTCGAGCCCGGCGATGGAGCGCAGCGTCGTGGTCTTGCCGCACCCGGAGGGACCGAGCAGGGTGAACATCTCGCCCTGCTTGACCTCGAAGCTCACGTTGTGGACGGCGAAGACACGCGCCGGTTCGGTGTTGTCACCGTTCGCCCTGGCGGCCTTGGCCTGCTTGCGGGTCTTCCTGTCCGCCTCGAATGTCTTGACGAGGTTGTCGATGGCCAGCACGTTGTCCTCCTCGGGAACGCGGTCGGCGGGTCAGTTCTGCTTGAGGCCGACCTTGGCCCCCAGCTTGTAAGCGACGGTCACGAGCACCACGAGCGTCAGGACCATCGCGACGCCGAGAGCAGCGAGAATGGTGAACTGGCCGTTCTCGAACTGTTCGAAGATCAGGATCGACAGAACTTCGTTGCCGGGGCTGTACAGCAGGATGGAGCTGCTCAGTTCCCGGAACGAAACCGTGAGGATGTAGATGAACCCGGCGACCAGCCCGGGACTGAGCAGCGGCAGCAGCACGCGGCGGAAGGTCTGCCACCAGCTTGCGCCGCAGACCTGCGCGGACTCCTCGAGCTCGGCCGAGATCTGGTGCATCGAGGTGACGGCGTAGCGCATGCCGTACGGCATGTACCGGGTGCAGTAGGCGATCAGCAGGATGAAAATGGTGCCGTAGATCGGCACGGGACTGCGCAGATAGACGAACGAGAGCGCGAGGCCCAGGACGAGCCCCGGGATGACCAGCGGGACGAACGCCAACTGGTCCACCGCGCCGCGGCCCGGAATCTTCGAGCGGACGACGATCCACGCGGCGATGGACATGAACAGCATGACCAACGTGGCCGAGCCGATGCCGAGGATGAGACTGTTCTTCAACGCCGTCCCCGCCTGTGACAAACCGGCCAACTCCCGGTAGTTGTCAAGCGTCATCGTGCTCAGGGCATCGAGCGAGGGGGCGACGTAGAACTTCAGCAACGAGGTGTAGAGCAGAACGGCCAGCGGCGCGAGGACCGTCACGAGGAAGTAGAGCACGATGAGGGCGCCGGCGACCGGGCGGAACTTGCCGAGCTCAATGGGCCGCGGCCGGAATCCCTTGCCGGTGACGGTCTGGTAGCTCTTGCTGTTGCGGCCGACCCGGTTGCTCAGGATGATGCCGAGGACAGCGATGGCGAGCAGCCCGAGCGCCAGGGCGCCGGCGCCGGCGAGGTCGGGCGGATAGCTGCGCAGTGTGAAGTAGATCCGGCTGGTGAAGACGTAGATGCCGTTCTGCAGGCCCAGCAGGGCCGGGACCTCGAAGCTCTCGAGGCTGCGTACCGTCATGATCAGGATGCTCGCGACGATCGCCGGGCGAACCAGCGGGATCGTGATCTTCCGGAACGTCGTCCAGCGGCTGGCGCCGGACATGAGCGCCGACTCCTCCAGCGACGGGTCCATCGAGCGAAACGCCGCCACCATCAGCAGGAAGACGATCGGCGACAGATGCAGCCCCTCGACCCAGATCATCCCCCAGACCGTGAAGACGTCGAAGAAGCCCGGGCCCAGCAGCGGCTCGACGGCCGCGTTCAGCAGGCCGATGTCCGGGCTGGCCAGAAAGATCCACGAGACGGTGTAGAGGATTCCCGGGATGATCAGCGGGATCATCGACGCGGCGAAGAACAGCGGCTTGAAGGGTACGTCCGTCCGAACGTTGAGGTACGCCAGCGCGGTCCCGACGACCAGGCTCAGGATCGCCGACCCGAAGGCGAACCACAGGGAGTTCGTGATGAGCTCACCGATGCCATTGGCGGAGTAGGCGCGCTGGAAGCCGCCGAGGGTGAATCCGTCCTCCTCGAAGAAGGTGCCCCAGACCAGGTAGTAGAGCGGAACGAGCGCGAGGTAGCCGATGACTCCGGCGACGCCGGCGACGATGAGCGTCTTGGGAGCGAGCAGAAAACGACGGGCTCGCCTTGCGCGGCTCGGCGCCGACTCTGCCGGTCGCGGTGACGGAGCCGTCGACTGCGCTGCCGGCGTAGCTGTTGTCATGTGATCACCTCGGTTGTTGACAAGGGGGCATGGCGGAGCGGTGTGCGGCCGGGCACCCCGGGCCGCACACCCGGCCTAGTTGCCGGCCTGCTCTCCACCGCTGACGACGGACTCGTACTTCTTGCTCCACTCGGCTCCCTCGTCGAGCAGCTTGGCGTTGTCCACCGCTATGACTTCGATGTCCTTGAGCGGGTCCTCACCCTCGGTGATCGACGGCGTGAGGTTCTGCGCCGCGATGATCTTCTGACCCTCTTCGAGCAGCCAGTCGGTGAAGAGCAGCGCGGAGCACGGGTTGGTCGCGGTCTTCATCAGCGCGATGCCGTTCGGGCGCGCGATGACGGGCTCGACGACCGGCTGGTACTCGACCGGCGCACCCTCTTGCTTCTGACGCTCGATGGCGTAGGTGTAGGGGGAGGCGATCACGGCGTACTGACCGGCCGACAGGAGTTCACCCATGACGGTGTGGCCCTTGACGATCTTGGCGCCCCGCGCCATACCGGCGAAGAGCTTGTCGATCTCCGTCTCGCTCTTGCCCTGCTCCTGCCAGTACGCGTAGAGCGTCATGTACCAGTCGTAGTCGTCGACCTCCATCGCCAGCTGCCCGTCGTACCGCGGGTCGGCGAGGTCCTCCCAGCGCCGCGGCGGTCCGCCGACACCGCCGATGCGGTCGGTGTTCCAGGAGGGGGCGAAAAGGTTGAAGCGGGTAGCCGTCCAGCCCTCGAATCTGCCGGTCTCCGGGACGAGGTCGCGGCGCTCGCCCTCGTAGTCGGCCAGCTTCCCCTCCTTGTTGAGCGCCGTCAGCTCCCTGGAGTTCGTCTCCACGACGTCGTTGCCGGCGAATTTCGCACTCTGCTCCTGCAGGATGCGCTGGAGTACGGCCTCTGAACTGGCCCGGTAGAGCGACACCTCGATGTCGAAGGCGTCCTCGAATCCCTTCGCGGAGGCATCCGCGACCTCAGCGGTCATCGAGGTGTAGAAGGAGAGCCGGCCCTCTTCCTCGGCGCAGGCGACGAGTTCGTCACGCCGCTCCTGGCCGGCGAGGGCGGACAGCTTCGCGTAGACGTTCTCGGCCTCGCTCGCCGGGGTGTCTCCCCCGGCGGCCGCGTCGTTCGTCGTGGTCGGGGAGCCACCGCAGGCGGTGAGGGCGAACGCGGCCAGCGCAGCGCCGCAGGTGAGTCGGAGACGGATCGAGCGCACGGACGTCCTCCTCGGACGACGCAGGGACGGGGGGACCAGGGGGACGGACATGGCCGCTACTTCGAGGCGGCCCGGGTGACTTTCGCGTAGAGCTCGTCCCACTTCTTCGGGTTCTCGAGTAGCTCCTGCTCCGGCACGGTGACCACATCCAGGCCCTCGACCGCCGTGGCGGCCTCTTCGGTGGAGCCGACCCGGAACGCATCCGCGACGGCCTTCTGACCGTCGGAGAGCTCGTAGTCCACGAACAGCAGGGCGGCACACGGATGAGCGGCGTTTTTCATCAGGCCGACTCCGTTGGGTCGCACGACGACCGGCTGGACGGCCTCGCCCCGCGCCGGCTTCCAGGCGACGGGGGCCCCCTTGTCGGCGGCCTTGTCGATGGTGTGGCTGTACGACGAGATGGCTACGGAGAACTGGCCGGCCGACAGCAACTCACCCTGCACCGTGTGGCCCTTGGCGATCTGGGAGTTCGCGGCGATGCCCTGGAAAAGGTCCAGTGCCTCCTGCTCACTCATGCCCTTTTCGATGAAGTGGTGGTGGAGCGCGGTGAACCAGTCGACGTCGCCGATCTCCATGGAAAGCTTGCCCTTCCACTTCGGATCGGCGAGCTCCTCGTAGCTCTCCGGCTCCTCGCCCGGCTTCACCAGGTCGGTGTTCCAGCCGATCACGAAGGTGTTGAACCGCGTGGCCGTCCAGCCCTCCGCCCGCCCCTCCTTGCGCACGGCGTCGCGCATTTCGCCCTCGTACGGCGACAGCAGGCCCTCCTGCTGCGCCACGTTCAACTCGAGCGCGTTCGTCTCGATCACGTCGTTGCCGTGGTACCGGGCCTTCTGTTCCTGGAGCACCCGCTGCAGGACCGACTCCGAGTTGCCGCGGTACACGCTCACCTCGATGTCATAGCGGTCGGAGAACTCCTCGACGAGGGGATCGATGTCGGTGTTGGAGGTGTAGACGGACAGCGCACCCTCCTTCTCGGCGCACTTCACGAGCTCGTCGGTGCGCTGTCGGCCTGACAGGGCGCTGATGCGCTGGTACGTCTCGGCGGCCTTGGCGTTCCCTTTGGCGCCGGACTCGGCCTGGCCGGCCTTTTCCGGGCCGGCGGTCGGGGAGCCGCCGCACGCGGCGAGAAGGAGGGTTGCGGCCACCGCGGCGGCGGCACGGGGGGCGAGAGAACGCGTCATTGGGTCTCCTGCGAAGAAGGACGGGCTGGACGGGGACGAAGAGTGGCCCGCGCAAGGCCTGAAGTCATACCATTAGACCAGTCACCTCGCCAGGATCCCAGACGAGACCGGGGAGCAAACGTCATGGGATAGTTATGGAATGTGACGGCGAGCCCGATCCGTGCGCTCGGCGAGCAGGTCCGCGACCGCGCGGACGGTGATCCGCCGCATGACCTCGCGTACGGTCGCCGCGACGGGGAGCGGAAGCCCGACGGCCGCTGCCATCATCTCCGCGTTGGCCAGGTCCTTGGCATGCCAGGTGAAGCGCATTTGCTCGATCTCACGCAGCGTCCGGCTGTCGATCGGCCCGTCCATCAGCGCACGACGCAACGTCGGGACGTCGAGCCCGTAGCGCCGGCCGAGCTCGAGCGCCTCGGTGATCGCGGAGATCTGCGCCCAGTGCACGAGGTTGTTCACCGTCTTGCCGACCTGGCCGGCGCCGAGCGGGCCGAGGTGATGCACCGAGCGTGTCCAGGGCGCCAACACCGGCCGGACGCGGTCGAGCGCCTGTGCGTCACCGCCGACGAGCAGGCTGATGCTCCCCGTGTCGGCACCCCGCACGCCGCCGGTCAGCGCGGCATCCAGGACGACGACGTCCTGCGGGGCCGCGGCGGCCACGGCCTGGCAGGTGCCGGGGCGCACGGAACTGCACAGCAGCACGGCGGTACCGGGGCGGCAGGAGGCGAGCAGCCCGCCCTGCCCCGTGCATACCGACAGCACCTCGTCGTCCGTGGCGACCACCACGATCACGACATCGCTGCGCGCGGCGAGGTCCGCGGGCCCGGCTGCGGCGACAGCGCCGTCGGCCACCGCGGCCACCACCGGACCGGCGTGGAGGTCGGCGACGACGACGGGGACGCCGGACCGCGCCAGGTGCCGGGCGATGGGCCCGCCCATCGCCCCCAGCCCGAGGACGCCGACGACCATGGTCTTACTGTTCCTGCTCACGCCGGCTCCCCCTCAGTCCCGGATGTCCTGCAGGAACCACGACGTCGGCAGCTCGCGGCCGAGCCCACGCTCGCGGCACTGCTCGTAGACGTGGCCGGCGACGGCGAAGAACTGCGCGCCCTGGATGTTCCCGCGCTCGGAGTAGGTGATCTCGTCGTCGCTGGTGCGCGCCTTGTCCGCGCCCGTGACGACGTCCTCGAAGGAGACGAGCCGCGGCGCGCCGGGCCCCTCCGGCGGACGCCGCACCGAGCCGTGCGAGTGCTGTGCCCACACCGGGTCCCGCGGCCGGGCTACGTAAGCGAGGAACTCGTCGGTCGGACGCCAGGATGGTTCGTTGACCGGAGCCGGCGCAGTTCCGAGCCGCAGCCACGTGCCGACCGTCTCCCGGGTCCGCGCGTCGGGACGTCCACCGATACATGTCACATGCATGCCGGGCTCCAGCCAGTCGCCGACGATGACGTCCGCTGCGGCATCGGTGCAGCCGGCGACGATGTCGGCGCCGCGGAAGGCGCCGCGCGGCTCGTCTACGGTGACCACCTCGAGACCGTGCCGCTCGCTCATCTCGGCGGCGTAGCGCTCCCTGTTGGACCTGGTCGGGCTGTAGACCTGGACGCGCTCGAGTGGCCGGACCGTGAGCAGTGCCTCGAGGTGGCTGCGCGCCATGCCGCCGGACCCGAGCATCCCGAGCACGCGGGCGTCCCCACGCGCGGCGTACTTCGCGCCGATCGCCGAGTCGGCGCCGACCCGCATGTGCTGCAGCACGCCGTCGTTGAGGAGAGCGAGCGGCTCGCCGGTGCGGGCGGAGAACAGCATGACCAGGCCGCAGAAGACACCGGGCTCCACGCAGTGCTTCTTCTGCGTGCGCGTCCCGCCGTACTCCGCCTCGGTGAGCACGTCGGACTTCATCCGGATCGCGTAGTAGCCGGAGGCCGCCGAGCCGCCCTCCATGGACCCCCACTGGTAGACCGACCGGCCGTCGCCGACGGGGAAGCGCATGTCGATGCGGGGCCGGCAGAGCGCCTCCCCGGCCGCGAGGTCTCGGTAGGCCTGCTCCAGCACGACCATGGCGTCCGGCATCGTCAGGACGTTCACTGTCGCCTCGTTGTCGATCAGCAGCATGACTATCTTCCTTTGGTCGGCCTTTAGGTAATACCATTAGCCATCACAAAGGGGAAGAGGTCGGAATGAAGGTGCGTGCTGGGCTGCCCGGCGTCGGGGCCGTGGTCGCTTGAGGCGGCTGAGGCGGATCCTCCGGGCCGCCCGGCAGGCGCACGACCGGACATTCCGCTCGCTGCGCGAGCCGAACTACCGCCGCTTCTTCACCGGCCACGCCGTCTCCGTCGTCGGCACTTGGATGCAGCGGGTCGCGCAGGACTGGCTCGTCCTGACTCTCACCGGCAGCGGCGTCGCGCTCGGCCTGAGCAGCGCCCTGCAGTTCGGGCCGATCATCCTGCTCGGCCTGTGGGGCGGCACCGTCGTCGACCGAGTGGACCGCCGGCGCCTCATCATCGCGACACAATCCGTGCAGGCGGTGCTCGCGGCGGCGCTCGCCGTCCTCGCGCTCACCGGCGTCGTACAGCTGTGGATGGTCTACGCCCTCGCGCTGGCACTGGGCCTCGTGACGGTCCTGGACTCTCCCGCCCGGCAGGCGTTCGTCGGCGAGATGGTCCAGCCGGCCGACTACGTCAACGCACAAGCCCTCAACTCCACCGTGCACAACGCCGGGCGGCTCGTGGGGCCGGCGATCGCCGGCCTGCTCATCTCGACGACCGGCGTCGGCGTCGCGTTCGTCGTGAACGCGGTTTCCTTCGTCGCCGTGCTCGCCGGGCTGCTGCGGATGGACACGGGGTCGCTGCGCCGCGTCACCCCGACAGGGCAGCCGACAGGGCAGCGCAAGGGCCAGGCCCGGGAGGGGCTGCGTTACGTCCTGGGCGCTCCGGACCTGCGCATGGCCCTCCTGCTCGTCGGCGTCGTCGCGCTGTTCGGGCAGAACTTCCGGGTCGTACTGCCGCTGCTCGCACAGTCCGCCTTCGACAGCGGCGCCGAGGTGTACGGCTACCTCACCGCGGCGCTGGGGCTCGGCGCCGTACTCGGCGCGCTGTTCAGCGCGTCCCGCGAGACGGCGACCCCCCGGGGGCTACTGCTGGCGTGCCTGGCGTTCGGCGCGGTGAATCTCGTAGCCGCGGCCGTGCCCACGTTGACCGCGGCGTACGTAGCGATGGCCGCGATCGGCTTCGTCAACATCGTGTTCAACACGCTCGGACGGACCGTCCTGCAGCTGGGCAGTGCCCCGGGGCTGCACGGTCGCGTGCTGGCCCTGCACGGGCTGGTGTTCCTCGGCTCGACGCCGTTCGGCGGCCCGCTGCTGGGCTGGATCTGCGAGGCCTACGGTGCGCGGGCCGGGTTCGTCGTCGCCGGCGTGACCGCACTCGGCGCCGCCGCGGCGCTGCTCCCGCGACTCCGCTGACCCGACGCCGAGCGGGCCGGTGCCCCGGAGGCGGTGACAGCGAGCGTCGGCCTGTCGCCCTCAGACCGAATGCTCACGCCCAGGGAGACTTTGGCTAATGGTATTAAGGTTTGCTATTTATGTTACCGTACCGTGTGCTTCCCCATCGCACCGGAGGCGCTTGTCCGCGCGGCCGGGGCGAACCTCATGCTCCCCCGTCGACGCGGCAGGCAAGGAACGATGAAGAACAACCCCGACGTACGAGGGGGGCAACCGGCGGTTCTTCCCGGAACCGCCGCCGAGACACGCCAGCCGTTCGGTCTCACCCGTAGGCCCCGCAAGACCGGGATCGGCATCGAACTCGTCGCACAGGCCGCAGGCCGCACAGACCCTAACGCCGCCGGACCCTCCGGTGGCGCCCCCTTCCGGCCGATGTGGCCGGGGAACAGGAGATCGCATGGGCAAGAAGGGACGCGTCTTCGTCCGCGGACTGACCTCGGAGACCTACGGTCTCGGCCATTTCCGCAAGGCACAGCTCACGGCGAACCGGGTGCGCGACGACTCCGTCGTCGTCGATGATGCCAAGGTCGCCCACTCCGGCGACTCGGAGCAGTCGCGCACCTGGTGGCGCATCGGTCCGGGTGACGAGGACTTCCTCACCCAGACACTCCAGGTCCACTTCGTCGAGCTCCCCCCGCAGAGCTCCAACCACGGCCACGGCCACCAGAACGAGGCGGCCTTCTACATCCTCGAGGGCGCCGGCTACGAGATCCACGACGACCTCCGGTACGACTGGAAGGCCGGCGACCTCGCGTTCGTCCACACCGACTCGGTTCACCGGCACTTCAACCCCTACGA
>DOWQ01000389.1:12723-14032 GCA_003519485.1 Streptomyces sp.
CGGCCCCCGCGAGGACTGGTCGGGCATCTGGACCGACGGAGTGCTGGAGCGCAAGAAGATCGTCACCCCGGAGGACACCCACTGGGAGATGACCCAGCTGGGCAACGTCCGGCACCTGATCAATATGGACCGGACCGACCTGCGCCAGTTCGGCGTCGACATCTTCGAGCTCGCGATCCCGGCCGGCAGCCGGTCGGGCAAGCACTGGAAGATGGCCGACGAGGTCGACTACGTCCTCGAGGGCGAGGGCTACTCACTGCACTGGGAGGTGCAGGAGGAGATCGCGGAGAAGTACTACGCCCGCATCGCCAAGGAGCCCACACGCCACGAGATCAAGAAGGGCGACACGCTCTACGTCCCGCAGAACACCGTCGTCCAGCACTTCGCCGCCGACGGATCCCCGCTCCGGCTGCTCGCCTCCCAAAACCGCGTCTTCAAGCACCTCGGATACAACAAGGTGCACTACTTCGAGGACTCCCCGGAGTACACCGCCGGGCCGGATTCGGTCGGCTCCGGTCCGACCCCGTGACGACCTCGCGGGGGCGGCGCCCTCGGGCGCTCCCCCGCGACATCGTCGCGTCGGCGACGGGCGCCGTGCTCTACTCGCTGGCGCTCAGTATCGCGTCCGTCGCACTCCCCCTACTGGCCGTGCGAGCCGGCTACTCCGCCACCGGGATCGGCGCCCTGACCGCGGTTTCGGCGCTGGCCCAGATGGCGACCCGGCTCTGTCTCGGCGCCGTGATGCGCCGCTGGCCCGACTGGACCCTCATCGCCGGCGCCGGGCTGCTGCTCGCGGTCAGCAACGCGATCGTCGCGCTGTCCGCAGCGCTCGCCGTTTTCGTGCTCGCCGAGCTGCTTCAGGGCGTCTCCCGGGCCTGCTTCTGGACCGGCAGCCAGACCCACGTCGTCCGCGGCCCGGGCCGTGCCGCCGGCACCCTGGCCACCGTCAATCTCGTCTCGTCGGCCGGGCTGCTCGCCGGGCCGGTGGCCGCCGGCCTGCTGTCCGAGCGCACCCCCGGGCTCGCACTCGCCATAGCCGCCGTGATCGCCGCGGTGGGAATGGCACCGGCGTTCCTGCTGGACCGGCTGCCGCCGTTCGCCCCACCCGAGGACCGGGCGCCCGGACGGCTGTGGCGCCGGCCGGGCGTCGACATCGGATGCTGGGCGGGGGTGACGGCCGGCGCCTGGCGAGCGCTGCTCACCTCCTACGTCCCGGTGGCGCTGGACGCCGCGCGCCAGTCCGCCTCAGTCATCGGCGCCCTCGTCTCCGCCGCGAACGGCGCCGCACTTGTCGGGGCGGCCCTCGCCG
>DOWQ01000207.1 GCA_003519485.1 Streptomyces sp.
GCTGCCGCCGCCCGGGCGCGCCTCGGCGAGCGGGTTCCCGCGCTCCCGTCCGATACTCCCCGGTCCGCGGCGGGCCCGCCCGGCGTCAGCCGGAGTCCTCCACGGTCCGGTCCAGCGCCCGCCGGTCGCGGCGGGCCTGCACCCGGTCCTCGTCCGAGGCCTCGGTGATGTCGAGGAAGATCTGGTCGACCACCGGCCAGGCCGCTTCCATCGCCGCCTTGATGCGCTCGGAGACCTCCTCGACCTCCTCGCTGTCGAGCCCGCCGACCAGGTCGACGCGGACGGCGACCAGCGTGGAGTCCATGCCCAGGCGCATGGTCAGCAGCGCGGTCACGGTGTCGATCTCGGGCTGCTCGTCGAGGAAGTGGTGGATCTCCTGCCGCAGCGCGGGGTCGAGCGCCTCGCCGATCAGGCGGTCGCGGGTGTCCTTGCCCAGCCGGTAGGCGACGTAGACGAGCAGTGCGCCGATGAGCAGCGACGCCACCGCCTCGTACACCACCTCACCCGTGATCATGTGCAGGCTCATCCCGGCGATGGCCAGCAGCACGCCGAGGCAGGCGGTGCTGTCCTCGGCCAGCACGGTGCGCAGCGCCGGGTCGTCCCCCGCGCGGAGCTGCGGCAGCATCTTCCGGCCGTGCAGCCGGGCGTGCCCGCGGACCTGGTGCAGCGCCTTCGCCAGCGAGGAGCCCTCCGCGAGCAGCGCGACCCCGAGGACGGCGAGCCCGACCAGATAACCGCGGTAGCTCTCCGGGCCGCCCGAGCTCAGGGCGCTGAGTCCCTGGTAGAAGGAGAAGCAGCCGCCCATCACGAAGATTCCGACGGCGGCGAGCAGCGACCAGAAGAACCGCTCCTTGCCGTAGCCGAAGGGGTGCTCCGCGTCCGGTGCCCGCCTGCTGCGCCCCAGGGAGGCGAGCAGGAAGACCTCGTTGAGGCTGTCGGCCACCGAGTGCGCCGCCTCGGAGAGCAGCGCGGGGGAACCGGCGAAGAGTCCGCCGACGGTCTTGGCCACCGCGATGACGAGGTTCGCGGCGAGCGCCACCAGGACGGTCGCCCGGGTCTTCCGGTCCTCGCGACGCCGCCCTTCGGCCCGCCGCCCGGGCTGCTCCCGCCGGACGCTCATGTATCGGCCCCCTCCTGATCCCGGCTGGTCGGGCGCGTACCCCGCACCGGGCCGATGACGCCTCGCGGCGCCCCCGCACCGGGCCGTTCCGCCGCATCGCCGGGCGGGGCCGGGCGGAGCGGAGTCAGCGGCAGCTCAGCTCGTCGACGGTCACGGGGGCTCCCTCGACACTGCTCCGGTCGTGCACGACGGTGGCGACCCGGCCGGGCTCGGCGCCGACGGTCACCTCGAACACCTTGCCGTGCCCCCTGGCGGGGCGGAGCCGGGCGTCCGGCAGCGCGGCGGCGAGCGTCGGGGCGTAGCGCTGCAGGGCGGGGTCGTAGCGGATCTCGGTCGGGCCGGAGTTCTCCACCGCGGCGGGGCGGGCGGAGGCGGAGGGGCCGTCGACGACGGTGAAGCCGTTCGCGCGCAGCTCGCGGGCGATCCGGGCAACGCTGCCCGGCTCGGCTCCCGGGCCGGCGGAGACCCGTACCCGTACCCCGGCGGGCGCCATGGCGACGGGCACCGGAGCGGTCTCGCCGGGCGGGGTCTCGGGGACGATGGATCGGTCGGCGCGGAGGTCCGCGAACAAGGCCTCGGCGCGGGGCTTGTCCCAGACGAGGGTGGAGCCCCAGTCGGGGACGCGCCGGTCGAAGTCGGCGATGGGCACGGTGGCGAATTCCGCGTTGCTGCTCGGCAACTGCCGCAGCGCCTTGCCGAGCGTGATCAGCTTCCCGGTGGTGAGCCCCTCGTCGGTGCGTACGGAGGCGAGCAGGGCGCGGGCGGTGCGGGCGAGTCCGGCCGGGTCCGCGAGGGCCCGGTCGTCGAACAGTTTTTCCATCAGGCCGACGAGGAACCGCTGCTGGCGGCGGACCCTGCCGAGGTCGCCGGGGGGCGGGACATGGCGGGCCCGGACGTACTCGAGGGCGCCCCGGCCGTCCACCTCGTGCGTGCCGGCCGGGAGGTCGAGGCCGGAGTTGAGGTCGCGGAGGGGCTCGTCGGTGCAGACGGTGCCGCCGCCGAGCCGGTCGATGGTGCTGACGAACCCGGTGAAGTCCGTTTCGAGGTAGTGGTCGACGCGGACGCCGGTCGCCCGTTCGACGGTGCCCACGGTCAGGGAGGGGCCGCCGTGCTGGAAGGCTGCGTTGATCTTCCCGTGGTGCCGGACCGGCGTGTCGCCCGTGTCGCTGCGCTCGGCGTGCGGGGCGAACTCGACGTAGGAGTCGCGCGGGAGGCTGACGACGCTGACGCGCCCGTGGTCCTCCGAGACGTGCAGCAGCATCATCACGTCGGTGCAGTCGCACTCCTTGCCGCCGACGTGCAGCCGCTCCTTCACCTCCTTCGACAGCCCGGCGCGCCGGTCGAGGCCGACGAGGAGGAAGGTCGTGCCGGGACCGTCCGCCGGGCGGTCGGTCAGCCCCTCGAAGGGCGTGGCCCGGGAGGTGCTGGGCGGCCCGGGCAGCCCCGGCTCGTCCGACGGGGCCTGGGTGCAGCCGCCGGCGGCGAGGACCGCGCAGAGAACTCCGGCGGCGGCCGGCCGGAGCGGCCGCCGGGAGCGGGAGCGGGACGGCGACAGCCTGCCGGAGCCTGCTGCGGGGACGGGACGGGACACGG
>DOWQ01000763.1 GCA_003519485.1 Streptomyces sp.
GGATGAGGCCGAGCAGGATGTGCTCCGTGCCGATGTAGTTGTGGCCGAGCTGGAGGGCCTCGCGCAGCGAGAGCTCGAGGACCTTCTTGGCGCGCGGGGTGAAGGGGATGTGCCCCGAGGGCGCCTGCTGGCCGGGACCGATGATGTCCTGGACCTGCTCCCGCACGGCGTCGAGGGAGACGCCGAGGGACTCGAGGGCCTTGCTGGCGACCCCTTCGCCCTCGTGGATCAGGCCGAGCAGGATGTGCTCGGTGCCGATGTAGTTGTGGTTGAGCATCCGGGCTTCTTCCTGAGCCAGGACGACAACCCGCCGCGCGCGGTCGGTGAACCTCTCGAACATCGTTAATCGCTCCTCAGAGCGGTCAGGCAGATCGGGGACGGTCCCCTCCCTGTCCTTCCGCATGCTAGTCCCGCAGTAGGGGACAGCTCATTCCATCTGCCGACACCCGTCCTTGGCCTCCTGCCCCGAACAGCCGACAACAGCTCCAACCTGATGGTGCGAGACGATGTTCCCGCAGGCCAGGCGTCCATCCTCGATAGCAGTACGCCGATGGCGAACGCCACCTCGGACCGACCCGCGCGTCGCCCCCTCCCACTAGGCAAGTCTTACCCGCATGGACTGACAGTCCATGCGGTGCGACGCCGTTCCCTCCGCTACGGGCGAACACCATTGCGCCCCCGGTACGCACCCGCACGCCCTTGCCGCTACCACTGTGCGTACCCGAATGCCAACTGAGCGTAACCCTTTCGGGGTCCCGCAGTTGCTCCGGGCATGATTTCGCCCCGGTCGCTCCCCCGCCCCCGCTCACCCCTCCACGAGCCGGACGGCGCCCGGGACTGGTACGAGCGCCGACTGGGCTGGGCGACCTCGGAGGGGCCGCCGCTGGAGCTGCTCACCGGGCTGCGGTTCGACGTCCTGGAGCTGCCCGCCGACGCCGGTCTGGCCACGCTGCGGCGGGTGCCGCGGACCGGTCCCGTCGTGCTGCACGGCACGAGGATGCGGCTACTGGTGGCCGCGGGCAGCGCGGGCGAGCTGCCGGCGCTGCTCGACTGGCTGGAGTGGGGCGGTGTCGCCCTCGACCTGACGGCCGTCGGCACGGGCGGCCGGACGGCCGCCCCCCTGGCTCACGGCCCGGGGGACCGGCCGGTCTGGTTGCGCCCGCCCGCACCCGGGCGCGAGGTGGAGCCGGCCCTGCCCGCCATGACCGTGCGCGGCGGGACCACGGCCGGGGGCGCCGATGGGACCGCCCCCGATCTCGTGCGGCTCGTGGGCGCGGCGGCTACGGAGTGCCACCGGGCCCGCCTGCTGCGCGCGGACGCTCAGCCGTTCGCCTTCTCGTACGCCTCGCGCACCGTGGCGGGAACGCGGCCGCGGTCATTGACCTCATAACCGTTCTCCTTGGCCCACGCGCGGATCTTCGCGGTGTCCTGGCTGCCGCCGCCGGAAGCCGCGCGCGCCTTGCCACGGCCCACCGCGGCACGGCCGCCGGTACGGCGCCCGCCCTTGGTGTAGGGCTCGAGCAGACCGCGGAGCTTGTCCGCATTAGCAGTGGTGAGGTCGATCTCGTAAGTCTTGCCGTCCAGCGCGAACGTCACGGTCTCATCCGCTTCGCCGCCGTCGAGGTCATCGACAAGAAGGACCTGAACCTTCTGTGCCACCGGGATTCCCTTTCTCCGAAAATGCAGTACGACGGAAAGCAAACCGCCTTTCCGGGAAAAACACAAACCCTCGGGTCGACTTGAGTACGGTAGTCAAGCGAGAAACGTGCGCGTTTCGGACATAGTGTATGCGCGGCAGGCACTCTGAATAACGCCGCGATCACAGATGCAGAAGCATCCGGCTGTTGCCCAAGGTGTTCGGCTTCACCCGTTCGAGCCCCAGGAACTCGGCCACACCCTCGTCATAGGAACGCAGCAGCTCGCTGTAGACATCGCCGTCGACGGGCGTGTCACCGATCTCGGTGAACCCGTGCTTCACGAAGAAGTCGAGTTCGAAGGTGAGACAGAAAATTCGGCGGACGCCGAGCCAGCGCGCCGTCTGCACCAGCTTGGCCAGGACCTGATGTCCCACGCCGGTTCCCTTCGACAGCGGATCGACGGCCAGCGTGCGCACCTCGGCCAGGTCTTCCCACATGACATGCAGGGCGCCGCAGCCGACGACCCGGGCGTCCTCGTCGCGCTCGGCGACCCAGAACTCCTGGATGTCCTCGTAAAGAGTCACCGTCGCTTTGTCGAGCAGGATCCGCTCGCGCACGTACCCGTCGATGAGCCGGCGGACCGCCGGTACATCGCTCGTCCTGGCCCGCCGGACGGTGACCTCTTTTGATACTGGGGACATGTGCGGACGCTATCGCTCCCGGTCCGCGCTTCCTTCATCGGGACCGTCCGGTTGTACGACGCGCATGGCGTCCCGGAGCGCTTCCCGTTGTTCCGCGGACATCATCCCGAAGAAGGCCACAAGCGCGGCGGCCGGGTTGTCACTGGTGGCCCACGCCTCGTTCATGAGTGCGGCCGAGTACGCGGCCCGGGTGGAGACGGCCGTATATCGATAGGCCCGGCCTTCGGCTTCCCTCCGCACCCAGCCCTTCTGATGCAGGTTGTCCATTACGGTCATGACCGTCGTGTACGCGATCGACCGTTCCTTCTGAAGATCCTCCAGAACTTCTCGAACAGTGACCGGGCGGTTCCACTGCCACACCCGCGTCATCACGGCGTCTTCCAGGTCACCCAATGGTCGTGGCACCTGAAAATACTACCGTTAAAAGCTATGAATACCGGCAATCCGGGCAGCGAAAAGGGGCGCACATCCCGGGATTCGCGATCCCGGGGCGTACGCCCCTGTGTCCGGCTCGGGTCAGGCCCTGGCGTCGCCGCCCGACGCCGCCTGGCGGGCCGACTCGGCCCGGGACAGCGCCGCGTCCACGGCGTCGTCCTCCTTGGCCTTGTTGGCGCCGCCCTGGCTCTTCACAATCGTCACGATCAGCGCGGTGAAACCGATGGCCATCACGGTGGGAGGCAGAAGCGCGGAGACGTAGTCCATGCCGTCCAGAGTAACCAGCCGGACACCTGGCCCGGCGCGGGGCCGGGCGCACGGCGGGCGCGGGGCCGTTCGACCGGCCGGGCGGGCCGCTC
>DOWQ01000762.1:0-5527 GCA_003519485.1 Streptomyces sp.
CGGCGGCGACGGCCGGTGCGTTGCCCGAGAGGATCTGGGTCCACAGGCCGGGGTCGCTGGCCGCGATGCGGGTCACGTCCCGTACGCCAGGGCCGGCCAGGCCGATGGCGTGGTCGCTGAGGTGCTCCAGCCGGGCGGCGACGAGCGAGGCCGCCACCTGGGGCACGTGGGAGACCGCGGCGACCGCCTCGTCGTGCTCCTGCGGGCTGAGCGTCGTGACCGCGGCGCCGGTGGCCTGCGCGAGCCGGGCGACGAGTGCCGTCGCGCTCGGGTCGCTGCCGTCGTGCGGGCAGAGGACCCACGCGCGGCCGGTGAAGAGGTCGGCCCGGGCACTGATCGCGCCCGAGCGCTCGCGGCCGGCCATCGGGTGGCTGCCGAGGTAGCGGTCGATCGGCACCCCGGACCGGATGAGGTCGAGGAGGACCACCTGCTTGACAGAGGTGACGTCGGTGACGACGGCCTCGGGCCAGCGCTCGAGGGCGCCGAGCACGAGGCGGGGCGAGACGTCCGGCGGCCCGGCGACGACGACGAGGCCCGGTCGCACCTCCCCCGTGGTGCGCCCCGCCCCGAGGTCGCGCGCCAGCGCGGCCGAGGTCTCGGACTGGTCCTCGAGGGTGACGTCGACGCCGACGGACGTCAGGGCCAGCCCGATGCTCGTCCCGATGAGGCCCGTCCCGATGACGTGCACGGGTGGCAGCGCGGACGCAGCCCCCTTCGCCTCGGAGGTCGCCGTCACAGTCCCGCAGCCTTGTAGAGGTCGGCGATCTCCGCCCGGCTGAGGGCGCGCCACCGGCCGGACTTGGTCGTGCCGAGCGTGATGGGTCCGACCTGGGTGCGCACGAGCGAGAGGACCGGGTGGCCGACGTGCTCGAGCATGCGCCGCACGATGTGCTTGCGGCCCTCGTGGAGGATCACCTCGACGATCGCCTTGCCCGGGCGCGAGTCGACGACCCGGAAGGAATCGACGGCGACGGGGCCGTCCTCGAGCTGGACGCCTTCGCGCAGGCGCTTGCCGAGGTCCTTGGGCACGGGGCCGGGGATCTCGGCGATGTACGTCTTGAGCACGCCGTGCGCCGGGTGCTGCAGCCGGTGCGCGAGGTCGCCGTCGTTGGTGAGGATGAGCAGGCCCTCCGTGTCGGCGTCGAGGCGACCGACGTGGAAGAGCCGCTCGGGGCGCCCGGCGACGTAGTCGCCGATGCTCAGCCGGCCCAGCTCGTCGGACATCGTCGTGACGACGCCGACGGGCTTGTTGAAGGCGAGGTAGACGCGCGACTCGTCGAGGTGGACGCGCTCACCGTCGACGTGCACGGTCTGGCGCAGGGGGTCCACGCGCAGGCCGAGCTCGGTGACGACCTGCCCGTCGACCTCGACGCGACCCTCCTGGATGAGCAGCTCGCAGGCCCGGCGGGAGCCGATGCCCGCGGCGGCGAGGACCTTCTGCAGGCGGGTGCCCTCGGGGTCGTGGACGTCGATCGTCGGGGCCTGCGGCGGCTCGGGTGCGAGGTCGGGCTGGCCCTGGCGGCTGCGTCCGGTCGTGCCCCGCTCCGGCTGGTTGCGGCGGCCGGGCCGCGGGGGCTTGCGGGGTCCCTTGCCCCGGGGTGCGCCCTGGGGGCCTCCGGGTCGGCGGTTGGTGGGAGGGGTCATGGCCGGGCCTCATTCACGAGATCGTCGAGTAGTGCTGCATCGGGGAGATAGGGGGCGAGGGCGGGCAGGTCGTCGAGCGAGTTCAGACCCATCCGCTCCAGGAAGTAGGGCGTCGTCCCGTACAGGGTCGCACCCGACTCCTCGTCCTTGGTGACCTCGGTGATGAGGCCGCGGGTGAGGAGCGTGCGGACGACGCCGTCGACGTTGACGCCGCGGACGGCGCCGATCCGCGCCCGCGAGATCGGCTGGCGGTAGGCGACCACGGCGAGCGTCTCGAGGGAGGCCGTCGTCAGGCGGGACTGCTGGCCGTCGAGGACGAACCGCTCGACGACTGGCGCGTACGCGTGGTGGCTGTAGAAGCGCCATCCCCCACCGACGTTGCGCACCGTGAACCCGTGCGTGCCGTCCGCGTAGGCGGACTCGATCGCGGCGAGGTGCTCACGGATCTCCTCCACGGGCAGCTCGAGCGCGGAGGAGAGGGCGTGGTCGGTGACCGGTTCCTCGACGATCATCAGCACGGCCTCGATCGCCCCGCGCGCACCGCCGGGCAGGTCGCCCACGTCGAAGGCGACCTGGACGTCGTCGCCCTCCACCTCGGGCTCCGGGGGCGCCTCACTCATCGTCATCCTCCTCATCGGACGAAGGGGGGTCCTCCCCTTCGTCGAACTCGGCACCGACGTCGACGGTGCCCTCCTCGCTGCCGGTCCAGCTGACCTCGAGGTCACCGAGCGCCTCCGGCTGGTCGAAGACGACCTGCCGGTCGCGGAAGAGCTCGAGCAGGGCGAGGAACCGCGCCACGACCACGAGCGTCGAGTCCGCGTCGCGGACGAGCTCGCGGAAGGAGAGCGCGCCCTGCTCCCGCAGGCGGTCGACGACGATGACGGCCTGCTCGCGCACGCTCACCGCGGGCGCGTGCAGGTGGGCCAGACCGACGGTCTCGGGCTCCCGGGGGGTCAGGGCCCGCGCGGCGACCATGGCCAGCTGCTCGGGGGTGACGCTGATGACCAGCTCGGGCAGCAGCGAGGCCAAGTGCGGCTCCAGACCGGCCTGCCGCGGGGTCATGCGACCGGTCGTCGCCATCGTCTCGCCGAAGTGCGCCGCGACGTCCTTGAAGGCGCGGTACTGGAGCAGGCGCGCGAAGAGCAGGTCCCGCGCCTCGATGAGCTCGAGGTCGTCCTCGTCGGTCTCCCGCATGTCGGGCAGGAGCCGGGCGGCCTTGATGTCGAGCAGCGTCGCGGCGACGAGGAGGAACTCGCTGGTCTGGCCGAGGTCCCACGCCGGGTCGCTCGCCTGCAGGGCGCGCAGGTGGGCGATGAACTCGTCGGTGACCCTGGCCAGCGCGATCTCGGTGATGTCCAGCTGGTGCTTGCTGATCAGACCCAGCAGCAGGTCGAAGGGTCCCTCGAAGTTGTCCAGGTGGACGGTGAAGGCCTGCTCTGCGCCCCGCTTGGTGATGACGCCACCGGGGACGGCGGTGTCAGTCCCCTCCACGGTCGTCAGGGAGCACCGCCGCGCGAGATGAGCTCGCGGGCCAGCTGTCGGTAGGCGTTGGCGCCGGAGTGGCCGGTCGCGTAGGTCGTGATCGGCTCCGCGGCGAGGGTCGCGTCGGGGAACTTCACGGTGCGCGAGATGACCGTGTGGAAGACCTTGTCGCCGAAGTGCTCGACGACCGAGCCGACGACCTCGCGGCTGTGCAGCGTGCGGCCGTCGTACATCGTCGCGAGGATGCCGTCGACGACGAGGCCCGGGTTGAGGCGGTCGGTGATCTTGTCGATCGTCTCCACGAGCAGGGCGACGCCGCGCATGGCGAAGTACTCGGTCTCGAGCGGGATGACCACGCCGTGCGCCGCGGTGAGCGCGTTGACGGTCAGCAGGCCGAGGGAGGGTTGGCAGTCGATGAGGATGACGTCGTAGTCGTCGAGGACCGGCCGGAGCACGCGGGCCAGGATCTGCTCGCGCGCGACCTCGCCGACGAGCTGGACCTCGGCGGCGGAGAGGTCGATGTTGGCCGGGGCGACGTGGAGCCCGGGGACCGCGGTGCGCTGGATGATCTCGGTGATCTCGTGCCCGCGGGTGACGAGCAGGTCGTAGATCGTCAGGTCGAGCGTGTGGGTGGGGACCCCGAGGCCCACGGACAGCGCGCCCTGCGGGTCGAAGTCGACCAGCAGCACCCGGCGTCCGTACTCCGCGAGCGCGGCGCCCAGGTTGATGGTCGAGGTCGTCTTGCCGACCCCGCCCTTCTGGTTGCACATCGCGATGATCTTCGCGGGGCCGTGGTCGGTGAGCGGGCCCGGAATCGGGAAGTACGGCAGCGTGCGCCCGGTCGGGCCGACGCGCTCGCGGCGCTGGCGGGCAGCGTCCGGGGCGAGTGTGGCCGCGTACTCCGGGTCCGGCTCGTACTCCGCGTCCGGATCGTAGAAGTGCCCCTCGGGCAGTTTTTCGTAGTCGGCGATTCGGGCGGGCTCGCCGGCCTGGCCGCCGGCCGTGGCGTTCACGTGATGGCCGTCCATGCTCATGTGGGCTGCAGTGCTCCGGCGGGCTGCGAAGGTGTGGACGGCTACGGATCCGACCGCCTCGAGACTCGATGGACTCCGGCCCTGCGCAGCCATTTCTGGCCGGCCACCTCCGGGAGTAAATGTCGACTCATTCACAAGTCGTCTTACCTCCTTGGATGTGACCAGGAAACTTTATCGATAGGTCAGCGTGGCACTATGCCGACGGTTGGCGACTCTATGGCGTGTCGACGGTTCGCAGCAACACAATCCGCCGGACCGGGCGGTCTGTGTCGGTACGCGAACACCCCACTGTCAAGGGCGTAAAGGCAGTCGTACCGGCGTTTCCGGGGGGCGCGAATCGGTCGAACGGTTACGTTCGAGACGAGTTGACGTCGTCACGAGAGACACCGGACACACCTCCGGCCCGGTCTCGCTCCTCAAGACCGGGCCGAAAGCCGTGGATTGACGGTGCGTGTCGACGGCGTTTCACGCCCCCGCCCGCGCGTGTCAGCGGCGCTCCGCAGCCCGGAACCTCAGCCGAGGAGCGCGCTCAGGTCCACCGAGGGCATCCCGTGCGCCTCGGCGACCGGGCCGTAGACGACCTGCCCCTCATGGACGTTGAGGCCCTTGGCCAGCGCCGCGTCCCGCTGCAGCGCCTGCTGCCAGCCGCGCTCGGCGAGCTCCACGATGTACGGCAGCGTGGCGTTGGTCAGCGCGTACGTGGAGGTGTTGGGGACCGCGCCGGGCATGTTGGCGACGCAGTAGAACACCGAGTCGTGGACGGTGAAGGTCGGTTCGGCGTGGGTCGTCGGACGGGAGTCCTCGAAGCAGCCGCCCTGGTCGATCGCGATGTCGACAAGGACACTTCCAGGCTTCATTCGCGACACCAGCTCGTTGGTGACCAGCTTCGGCGCCCTGGCCCCCGGCACGAGCACCGCGCCGATCACGAGGTCGGCCTCGAGTACGGCCCGCTCCAGCGCGAGGGTGTTGGAGGCGACGGTCTGCACGCTGGTGCCGAAGACCTTGTCCGCCTCGCGGAGTTTGTTGACGTCCTTGTCGAGCAGGGCGACGTGGAAGCCCATGCCGATGGCGATCTGCGCGGCGTTCCAGCCGGAGACCCCGCCGCCGATGACGACGGCCCGTCCCGCGGGCACCCCGGGCACCCCGCCGGGCAGCACGCCGCGGCCGCCTGCCGAGCGCATCAGGTGGTAGGCGCCGACCTGGGGGGCGATCCGGCCGGCGACCTCGGACATCGGGGCGAGCAGCGGCAGCCGGCGGTCGGCCGTCTCCACCGTCTCGTACGCGATGGCGGTGGTCCCGGACTCCAGCAGGGCCTCCGTGCAGGCGCGCGAGGCGGCCAGGTGCAGATACGTGAAGAGCACCTGGCC
>DOWQ01000762.1:5550-6015 GCA_003519485.1 Streptomyces sp.
AGACCGGCACCCTCCTGGACGTGGACCTGATGGCCGCCGCGAACGAGCTCATGCACTCCGGCGGGGGTGATGGCCACCCTGAACTCGTTGTTCTTGACCTCGCTGGGGATGCCGACCTTCACGTGGATCACGGTCCTTGAATGAGGAGTTGCCCGACTTACCGGGCATATGGCAGTACCTACAGGATGCACCCACTCCATTCCGCGGCCCGACCATTCTAAGGAAGGAGACTCAGCTGTCCAGCCTTGCAAAGCATTAAGCCTGATGGAGTTTTCCACGCGTTTCGTAGGCCGCATCCGTCGCATCCTCCGCTTCGGCCAACAAGCGCTCGGCGGCGGCCCGCTGGAGACCCGCCGACGCCGGGTCCCCGAGCCGGCCGAGGGTGTCCGCGGTCCGCAACTGGATCCGGGCCGCCAGCCGCCGGTCGCCGGTCCGCCGCGCGACGGCCAGGGCCTCGGCGCCGGT
>DOWQ01000462.1:0-2251 GCA_003519485.1 Streptomyces sp.
ACCCGCCCCGGCGCCCGCGCCCGCCCCCGGCAGGCTGCGCCGGTTGCGCGCCGCCAGGTTGCGGGCCGCCAGCTGGTCGTCGGCCGGGTAGCCGACCTCCTCCAGGGTCAGCCCGTGCGGCCGTACGACGTTGACCGCCGAGTGCCGCACCTGCCCGGCCAGGACCTCGGCGGGGAAGCTCACGGGGCGGTGCCCGTCGCCGACCAGCAGCAGCGAGCCGACCAGGGCGCGGACCATGTTGTGGCAGAAGGCGTCCGCGCGGACCGTGCCGACCGCGAGGCCGTCCTCCGCGCGCTCCCAGTGCAGGTCGAGGAGGGTACGGATGGTCGTCGCGCCCTCGCGCTTCTTGCAGTACGCGGCGAAGTCGTGCTCGCCGAGCAGCCGGGCGGCGGCCTCGTTCATCAGTTCGACGTCGAGCGGCCAGTCGTGCCACAGGACGTGCCCGCGCCGCAGCGGGTCCACGCCGCCGCGGTGGTCGCCGACGCGGTAGACGTAGCGGCGCCAGATCGCCGAGAAACGGGCGTTGAAGTGCGACGGGGCCTCGATGGCACGCCGGACCCGGATGTCGTGCGGCAGCCGCCCGGCGAGCCGGCGCAGCAGCTTGTCGGCGTGCTCGGCCCACACCTCCTCGGCAAGATCGACGTGCGCCACCTGGCCGCGCGCGTGCACCCCGGCGTCCGTACGGCCCGCGACGGTCAGCTCGACCGGGTACGGCAGCCGCATGACCGTCCGCAGGGCGCTCTCCAGCTCACCCTGCACCGTGCGCCGCTCGCGCTGCCGCGCCCAGCCGGAGAAGTCCTTTCCGTCGTAGGAAAGGTCCAGCCGGACCCGTACCAGCCCGGGCTCCACGTCGTCGCTCACCCACAGATCCTCTCAAACGCGCCGACGGGCCCGCCCCAGAGGTCTGGAGCGGGCCCGTCCGTACAGCCGGTTGCAGAAGGCGCCTGAAAGATCAGGCCTCCTTCTTCTCCTCCGCCTCAACGGCCGGAGCCTCGGCCTCAGTGGCCTCGGCGGTGGCCGGGGCCTCGGTGGCCTCGTCCTTCTTGAGGTCCGCGACGGCCTGGTCGCCCGCGGCGTCCTTGGCGGTGCGCTTGGTAGCGGCCTCGGCCTCACCGACAGCGGTCTGCTGCACGGTCAGGGCCTCGACCAGCTCGATCACGGCCATCGGGGCGTTGTCGCCACGACGCGAACCGACCTTGGTGATCCGGGTGTAGCCACCCGGGCGGTTCTCGTAACGCGGGCCGATCTCCGTGAAGAGGGTGTGGACGACACCCTTGTCGCGGATCGTCTGGAGCACCTGGCGGCGGTTGTGAAGGTCGCCCTTCTTCGCCTTGGTGATCAGACGCTCGGCCACCGGGCGCAGGCGGCGAGCCTTGGCCTCGGTGGTCTTGATGCGGCCGTGCTCGAACAGCGCGGTGGCGAGGTTCGCCAGCAGCAGCCGCTCGTGCGCCGCGCTACCGCCCAGACGGGCACCCTTAGCAGGCTTCGGCATGGTGTTTCTCCTCTGTGTCTGCACCGGCCGTATCAGGTACCGGTGTCAGTGTCCGGACGGGCTCGTGCCCGCCGGAACCCGGGAACCGCGGCTCCCGGAAGTCTTTGCCGAGCCTCACGGCGCTCGGCGGACCGGCTCCCGGCCGCTGTAGGGCTCGCGCGAGCCCTACAGCGGCCGGGAGGCAGGACCTCGCCCTGCGCGGGGGCCCCGAAGACCCGGGCACCGTGGTGCCGGGCCCGGGCCCCGCCGGGCAGCGGCTCAGTACTGCTCGGTCTCCACGAATCCGGCGTCCGCGTCGTCCTCGGCGCCGAAGGCGTCCGCGGCGGCGGTCGGGTCGAATCCGGGCGGGCTGTCCTTGAGGGCCAGGCCCATGCCGGCCAGCTTCGCCTTGACCTCGTCGATCGACTTGGCGCCGAAGTTGCGGATGTCGAGCAGGTCGGCCTCGCTGCGCGCCACGAGCTCACCCACGGAGTGGATGCCCTCGCGCTTGAGGCAGTTGTACGACCGGACGGTGAGCTCGAGCTCCTCGATCGGCAGCGCCAGATCGGCGGCGAGAGCGGCGTCCGTCGGGGACGGGCCCATGTCGATGCCCTCGGCGTCGATGTTGAGCTCACGGGCCAGGCCGAACAGCTCGACCAGGGTCTTGCCGGCCGACGCCATGGCGTCGCGCGGGCGCATGGCCTGCTTGGTCTCGACGTCGACGATCAGCTTGTCGAAGTCGGTGCGCTGCTCGACACGGGTCGCCTCGACCTTGTACGT
>DOWQ01000462.1:2277-8112 GCA_003519485.1 Streptomyces sp.
AGCGTGGCGAGGACGAGGTCCGGGTTGTGCACCTCGACACCGGCCGGCGGCGCGATGTCCGCGGCGGTGACCAGGCCCGGGCCCTGCTTGCGCAGGTACATCACGACGGGCTCGTCGTGCTCCGAGGAGACGACGAGCTGCTTGATGTTGAGGATCAGGTCGGTGACGTCGTCCTTGACGCCCGGCACGGTGGTGAACTCGTGCAGGACCCCGTCGATCCGGATGCTGGTGACAGCGGCTCCGGGGATCGAGGAGAGGAGCGTACGACGCAGGGAGTTGCCGAGGGTGTAGCCGAAGCCCGGCTCCAGCGGCTCGATCACGAACCGGGAGCGGTATTCGTCGACGACCTCTTCGGTCAACGAGGGGCGCTGAGCGATCAGCATGGTTGTTCTCCTTCAGTCTTCGGCACCCGCTATTTGATGCCGGACACAGCCAAGGATACGGGCGGCCGCCGCGGAATGCCTCCCGCTTCGGCCGCCCGCCCCTCGGACAAACGAACTACTACTTCGAGTAGAGCTCGACGATCAACTGCTCCTGCACCTGGGTGTCGATCACCGGGCGCTCGGGCAGGCTGTGCACGAGGATGCGCATCTTCGACGGAATGGACTCGAGCCACGCCGGGACGGTGCGCTCGCCGGCCTCCGCGCGAGCGACGACGAACGGCGTCAGCTCGAGCGATGCCTTGCGAACCTCGATGATGTCGTTCACTGCCACGCGAGCCGACGGAATGTCGTTCTTGCGGCCGTTGACAGTGATGTGGCCGTGCTTGACCAGCTGACGGGCGTGGTCACGGGACTTCGCAAAGCCCGCGCGGTACACCACGTTGTCCAGCCGGGTCTCGAGGATGCGCAGCAGGTTCTCGCCAGTCTTGCCCTGCTTGCGGTTCGCCTCCTCGAAGTAACCACGGAACTGCTTCTCAAGGACACCGTAGATACGAGCGGCTTTCTGCTTCTCACGCTTCTGAAGCAGGTACTCGCTGTCCTTGGTGCGCCCGCGACCGTGCTCACCCGGGGGGTAAGGACGGATCTCGATCGGGCACTTCGCGCTCTCGCACTTGCTCCCCTTGAGGAAGAGCTTCTGCTTCTCCCGACGGCATCGCCTGCAGTCGGCCCCGGTATAACGCGC
Organism: Streptomyces sp.; assembly: GCA_003519485.1. GTDB lineage: Bacteria > Actinomycetota > Actinomycetes > Streptomycetales > Streptomycetaceae > Streptomyces. The sequence continues at coordinate 3,403 of DOWQ01000462.1, forward strand.
CATTGTTGTCTTGTCTCCTACTTCAGCCGGCTCAGACGCGGCGGCGCTTGGGCGGCCGGCATCCGTTGTGCGGGGTGGGGGTGACGTCCTGGATGGAACCGACCTCGAGGCCAGTGGCCTGGAGGGAACGGATCGCGGTCTCCCGGCCGGAGCCGGGACCCTTGACGAAGACGTCGACCTTGCGCATTCCGTGCTCCTGCGCGCGGCGGGCGGCCGACTCGGCGGCCATCTGCGCGGCGAAGGGCGTGGACTTGCGCGAGCCCTTGAAGCCGACATGGCCGGCCGAGGCCCAGGAAATCACGTTGCCCGTGGGGTCCGTGATCGACACGATCGTGTTGTTGAACGTGCTCTTGATGTGAGCGTGCCCGTGGGCGACGTTCTTCTTCTCCTTGCGGCGCACCTTCTTGGCGCCAGCCGTACGGCTCTTCGGAGGCATTCTGATGAACTCCCGTGGAGGTGGTCGGTCCTACAACTCGGACCGCGTTGATTGCGGACGTCCGGGGTCGCCCCCCGGAGGACCGCAGTGCGTCCGGTGAGGACTACTTCTTGCCCGGCTTCTTCTTGCCGGCGATCGCGCGACGCGGACCCTTGCGGGTGCGGGCGTTGGTGCTGGTGCGCTGACCGTGGACGGGCAGGCCACGGCGGTGGCGCAGACCCTGGTAGCAGCCGATCTCGACCTTGCGGCGGATGTCGGCCTGAATCTCACGACGGAGGTCACCCTCGGTCCTGATATTCGCTTCCACGAAGTCGCGGATCTTGACCATGTCCTCCTCGGACAGGTCACGAACGCGGGTGTCAGGGCTCACACCGGTGTTGGCCAGCGTCTGCTGGGCAAGGGTGCGACCAATGCCGAAGACGTAGGTGAGGGCGACCTCCACGCGCTTTTCACGCGGGAGGTCAACGCCGGAAAGGCGTGCCATTCGATTGGCTCCTGGTTGATTCGGAGGTCTTCCGCAGCACCTGTCCCGGCAGCCTCGGCTTCCGGGTCCCCGGCCTCCGCCGGGGGTGTCGCCCCTGTGTGCGGGGCGGGTGACTGCGTATGTACGTTTTTGGCGTCGCGCGAAGTACTGCGGAGTGCGGGTCTTGCGTCAGCCCTGGCGCTGCTTGTGGCGCAGGTTGTCGCAGATGACCATGACCCTGCCGTGGCGGCGGATCACCTTGCACTTGTCGCAGATCTTCTTGACGCTCGGCTTGACCTTCATGGGTGTGAGGTTCTCCGGGTCGTGCGGCCGCTCCGCGCGTACGCGGGACGACAGCGAGATCTACTTGTAGCGGTAGACGATCCGGCCGCGCGTCAGGTCGTATGGAGACAGCTCCACCACAACCCGGTCGTCGGGCAGGATGCGGATGTAGTGCATGCGCATCTTCCCGCTGATGTGCGCGAGGACCTTGTGACCGTTCTGGAGCTCTACCTTGAACATCGCGTTCGGCAGAGACTCGATCACGGTGCCCTCGATCTCGATGGCACCTTGCTTCTTGGCCACGCTTCGCCTTTCGAATCGGCTACCTTGATCGGCTCACGGCATGCCCGAAGGCAGGCGTGACCCGACGCGTCAGTCTACGCGACCCGATCCTGAAAGACTAATCAGGGTAGCTGCCCACCTGGGGTGATCCTTATGCCAGCGGATCGGGAGCGGTCGTGATGCCGTACTGCGCCAGCTTCGCCTTGCCGCCGTCGAAGGCGGTCAGCACCAGCGGGCCCTCCTCGGTCACGGCGACCGAGTGCTCCCAGTGACTGCTCCAGGTGCCGTCGTCCGTCTTGACGGTCCAGTCGTCGGCGAGGACGTGCGTCCTCGGCGTGCCGAGGCTCACCATCGGCTCGATCGCGATGCAGAAGCCTGGCACCAGCTTCGGCCCCCGGCCGCGCCGGCGGTCGACGTAGTTCAGCAGATGCGGGTCCATGTGCATCTGCGAGCCGATGCCGTGACCGCCGTAGTCCTCGATGATCCCGTACTTACCGGTGGCGGGGCGGGGCTGGCGGCGGATGTAGCCCTCGATGGCCTTGGAGATGTCCACGAGGCGGTTGCCCTGCTTCACCGCCGCGATGCCGGCCCACATCGACTCCTCGGTCACCCGGCTGAGCTCCAGCAGTTCGGGGGCGTGGCCGGTGCCGACGAAGACCGTGAGGGCCGCGTCACCGTGCCAGCCGTCGATGATCGCGCCGGCGTCGATGGAGATCAGATCGCCGTCCTTGAGGACGGTCACGGCGTCCGGGATGCCGTGCACCACGACATCGTTCACCGAGGTGCAGATGGTCGCGGGGAAGCCGCCGTAGCCGAGGAAGTTCGAGGTGGCGCCGTGCTCCGCCAGCACCTTCCGGGCGACGTCGTCCAGATCCTTGGTCGTGGCGCCCGGCACCGCCGCCGCCCGGCACGCCTCATGGATGCGCGCGACGACCAGTCCGGCCTCGCGCATCTTCGCGATCTGCTCCGGAGTCTTGATCTCCACCATGCGGGATGCCTTCCGCCTTCTGTCGTATGCCGGATCTGCTCTGTACACAACAGTACGGCCGCGGTGCCCCTGAGGGCCCCGCGGCCGTACCGGTACGTCTCGTCTCAGGCCGCTTCGGGCCGGAGCGCGCCCATCGCGCGCTCGGTGACGTCGGCGACCTTGCCGAGTGCCGAGATCGTCACCACCAGGCCCTGGGCCTTGTAGTAGTCGATGATCGGCTCGGTCTCGCGGTGGTAGACCTCCAGCCGCTTGCGGACCGTGTCCTCGCTGTCGTCCTCGCGCTGGTACAGCTCGCCGCCGCACACGTCGCACACGCCCTCGGTCGCGGGCTGCTTGTACTCCACGTGGAAGGTGTGCGAGCTGTCGCTCCGGCAGGTCCGCCGCCCGGCGATCCGCTTCACGACCTCTTCCTCCGGGACCTCCAGGTCCAGGACCCCGTCCAGGGCGATGCCGCCCTCGGCGAGGATCTCGTCGAGCGCCTTGGCCTGGTTGAGATTGCGCGGGAAGCCGTCCAGCAGAAAACCCTCGTGGGCGTCCGGCTGGTCCATCCGGTCCTTCGCCATGCCCACCGTGACCTCGTCCGGCACCAGATCGCCGGCCTTCATGTACTCCTGCGCCTGCTTGCCGAGGGGCGTGCCCTGGCTGATGTTGGCGCGGAAGAGGTCACCCGTGGAGATGTGCGGGACCGACAGATTTTTGGCGAGGTACGCGGCCTGCGTACCCTTCCCGGCGCCAGGCGGCCCGACGAGGACGATTCGCATCAGCGGAGGAACCCTTCATAGTTTCGCTGCTGAAGCTGGCTCTCGATCTGCTTCACCGTCTCGAGACCGACACCCACGATGATGAGGATGCTCGTTCCGCCGAACGGGAAGTTCTGGTCGGCGCCCACCAGAACAAGTGCCACCGTTGGCACCAGCGCGATCAAGCCCAGATACAGCGAGCCCGGCCACGTGATCCTGTTGAGCACGTAGCTCAGATACTCAGCGGTCGGACGACCGGCCCGGATACCCGGGATGAAGCCACCATACTTCTTCATGTTGTCGGCGACTTCTTCGGGGTTGAAGGTGATCGCCACATAGAAGAACGCAAAGAAAATGATCATCACGAAGTACGTAATGATGTAAACCGGGCTATCGGGCTCCACCAGGTTGGCCTTGACCCACGTCGCCCAGCCCGAAGTCGAGTTGCTGAACTGGACGAGCAGTGCCGGAATGTAGAGCAGGGATGCCGCGAAGATGACGGGAATCACACCCGCCTGATTCACCTTCAGCGGAATATACGTGGACGTACCGCCATAGGACCTGCGGCCGATCATTCGCTTCGCGTACTGCACCGGAATGCGTCGCTGTGCCTGCTCCACGAAGACGACCAGGCCGACCATTCCCAGGCCGACCAGGATGACGGCGCCGAAGTCGACCCAGCCGTCAGCGATCTTGCCCGAGAGCTTGATCTGCCACAGGGAGCCGGTGAACCCCGCCGCGATCGAGATGAACATCAGGATCGACATGCCGTTGCCGACACCACGGTCCGTGATGACCTCGCCGAGCCACATCACCACCGCGGTACCCGCGGTCATGGTGATCACCATCATCATCGTCGAGAAGATCGACGTGTCCGGGATGATCTCGGAGGCCCGGTCACAGCCCGGGAAGAGGGAGCCGCCGCGTGCGGTCGCCACCAGGCCGGTGCCCTGGAGCACGCCGAGGGCGACGGTCAGATAACGGGTGTACTGAGTGATCTTCGCGGTGCCTGCCTGCCCCTCCTTCTTCAGGGCCTCCAGGCGCGGGATCACGACGACGAGCAGCTGCAGAATGATGCTCGCCGTGATGTACGGCATGATGCCGAGGGCGAACACGGTCAGCTGCAGCAGTGCGCCGCCGCTGAACATGTTGACCAGACCGAAGAGGTCGCCCCCCTGGCCCTTGGCGGCGTCCATGCAGTAGTTGACGTTGACGTAGCTGACCCCGGGGAGCGGAATGCGCGCCCCGAGTCGGAAGAGCACGATGATGCCCAANNGTCGGGCGTCTTGAACGCCCGGGCGAACGCGGTGAGCACGGTGCCTCCTGCGCCCCCCGCTCGCGCGCGAGAGGTGACGGGTTATTGAGGATCGGACATGTTATGGGCAGCGACCCGCCTCCAGGCAGACCTGGAGGGAGAGTAACAGCGGTGGCCAGCCTACTGGTGGCAGTACCGCCATGGCACCAACGCACGGGAGGTATGGCGCCCTTCCGCCCGCGCGCCGTGCCATGTCCTGGCAAA
>DOWQ01000673.1:0-3332 GCA_003519485.1 Streptomyces sp.
CGCCGCTCCCGCCGCTCCCGCCGGTCCCCACGGGTCCGGCGGAACCGCGCACCGCGCGGACGTCAGGTCTTGGCGCGGCGGCGCGGAACGCGCCAGCGCAGGCGGCGCCGGAGCTTGGTCAGGAGCGGATGCCGGTCGCGCTGTTCGCGGGAGTAGCGGTCCAGCTCCTCCGCCAGCCGCATCGAACGCTTCTCCACGTCGAGCTCGTCCAGCACCCGGTCGACCTCCGCCAGCAGCGCGCCGTGCAGCTGCCACTGGCGCGGGTGCTCCTGCACGTTCGCCAGCAGCAGTTGGGCGACGTGCTCGCGGCTGGCGCGGCTGGCGGAGAGCTCGGCGAGGAGGAACGTCTCCGCGTCGTCGGCGTTGGCGCTGACCTGGTCGGTGATCAGCACGGCGAAGCTCTCGACCGCCCCGGCCATATGGGTGAACAGTTCCCGCAGGGCCGTGGAGACGTCGGGCGGGAAGAGGGATTCCTCCGTGCGTTCCTTGGCCAGGTCCGTCAGCGAACGGGTCGTGACCCGCAGCACCACCGCGCAGATCTCCAGGGTGTCCAGCCCGGTCCGCAGCACGATTCGGGAGAGCAGACCCTCCTTGACCCTCGGGTTGAACCGCAGGCTCTCCTCGGCGCGGGTGAGGGAGGCGTCCACCTCCACGATGTCATGGTCCAGCCGGCGCGCCTCGTGCAGCAGGGCGGCCGCCCTCTCCACCGGCGTGTGACCGCCGAGCTCGTCGCCGATGTCGAGCAGCAGCTGCCGCATCCGGCCGGCGAGGCCCTCGATGGCGTCGCCCGCGCTCTCCACCCATACGGGCGGCACGAACACCATGTTGAAGAGCAGCCCGACGGCCGCGCCGACCAGCGTCTCCAGGATGCGGCTCAGCCCGAGGTCCGTCGAATGGGTCACCCCCATGACGAGCATCGCGGAGATCGCCACCTCGGGAACGAACTCTCCCGCCCGCACCACATGGCCGAGGACGAGCGCACAGATGATGAGCACGCCCAGGCTCCACCAGCTGAGGCCGATCACCGAGCTGAACCCGACGGCGAAGATCACGCCCGCCACCACGGCGTTCACCCGGCGCATGCCGCTGGTGAGGGTCGCGTAGAGGGTGACTTGGACGACCAGCAGCGCGGTCAGCGGGGCGAGCAGCGGCGGGGCCTGCGAGTCCAGCACCCACAGGGCCGCCGCGTAGGAGAGCGTCGCGGCCGTCGCGGAACGGATCGTCTGGACAACGACCGGCTCGTTGCGCCGCTTGACGAACTCCACCACGGGTGCCGGGACAACATCGGGCATCTCGTCTGTCTTCCCGCTCTCCGCTGCCCGAGACACCCACGGGCCCGGCTGCCACCTGCGTGGGTCACCTCCGGCCGCCGACGGACGTACCGTCGGCCGTCGCACGGACGGACGGACGTACGGAGGCGGAGCCCGGGGCCGGAGCCAGAGGCCGGGGCCAGGGGACGGAACGGGGCCGCCCCGCGCCCCGCCCCCATCCCCTCACGACGCTCCCGCCCCGCCCCCCGCTAAGGAGATGCCGTGTCGGACCGCCGGGCGCTCTTCAGGGCGAGCACCACCACCGGAAGCAGCAACAGCGCCCCGAGGGCGTTCAGCCAGCCGTAGCCGGCCTGGGCGACGACGAGACCGGCCGCCGCGCCGCCGAGGCCCGCGGCCGTGTTCATCGTCAGGTCCGACAGGCCCTGCACGGCGGCCCGTGCCGCCTGCGGCACCGAGTCGATCAGCAGGGCGGACCCGGCGACCAACCCCGCCGACCAGCCGAGGCCGAGCAGGAACAGCCCCACCCCGGTACGGAGGTGGCTGCCGCCGGCCGTGCCCGCGACGAGGGCAGCCGCGCAGAGCAGGGCCACCGCCAGGCCGATGACGGGGAGCCGGCCGACGCGGTCGCACAGCCGGCCCATCAGCGGCGAGAAGGCGTACATGCCCGCGACATGGCCGCTGATCACGAGCCCGATCAGCTCGATCCCGGCGCCGTGGTGGGCCAGGTCCACCGGCGTCATCACCATGATCGCGACCATGGCGGTGTGCGAGGCGCTGACCGTGACCAGGGCCAGCCGGGCGGAGGGCGAGGCGGTGACCGCCTCGAGGCCCGCGCGGAGCGAGCGGCCGCGCGGGCGCTGCTCCTCCTCCGGGGCCAGCGCTCGGGCGGTGAGCAGCGGGTCGGGCCGTAGCAGGACGGTGACCAGGACAGCGCAGAGCAGGAAGACGACCGCCGCCCACAGAAAGGGGCCGGCGGCCTCGGGTATACCGAACCTCTGTACGCTCCGGCCCGCCGGCGCGGCGATGTTGGGTCCGAGCACGGCGCCGATGGTGGTGGCCCAGACCACCGTGGAGATCGCGCGGGCCCGCTGATCCACCGGGGCCAGGTCGGCCGCCGCGAAGCGGGCCTGCAGGTTCGCGGCGGAGCCCGCGCCGAAGGCCGCCATGCCCAGCAGGAGCAGCGGGAAGCTGTCGATGACCGCACCGAGCACGACGAGGCCGCCGCCCGCCGCGCCGATGAGATACGCCAGGCTCAGCCCGGGACGCCGGCCGCGCGCGCTCATCAGCGCGGCCAGCGGCAGCGAGACGGCGGCGGTGCCCGCGACCGCGGCGGTCTGCGCCAGACCGGACAGGGCCTCCGAGCCGGTGATGTCCTCGGCGAGCACGGAGGCCAGGGCTATGCCGATGGCGACACCGAGCCCGCCGAGAACCTGGCTGGCGATCAGCACCGCGGAAGTACGGCGTCGGAGAGCGGGGAGGTCGAGGGGCGGCGAGTGCGAGCGGGCGGGATCACGAGTCGTCGTCACGCCGGGGAGTCTGCCAGCTCGGCGGCACATCCCGCCGGGGAGCCGGTCAGAACAGCGGCGGGGGCAGTATTCCCTCCAGCGCCAGCAGCGCCCGCTTCGTCTCCAGCCCGCCGCCGAAACCGCCGATGCCGCCGTCCCGCTCCACCACCCGGTGGCAGGGCACGACCACCGGCAGCGGATTCGAACCCATGGCCGCACCGACGGCCCGCGCGGCGCCCGGCTCGCCCACCCGTGCGGCCAGCTTCTGGTAACCGACGACCGTTCCGTACGGCACACCGGACGCCAGCTCGCGCAGCACGCGCAGGGGAAAGCCGGCCGACAGCGTCCAGTCCAGGCCGAGGTCGAAGACGCGCAGCGTGCCGGCGAAGTAGGCGCGCAGCTGCCGGACCGTCTCCGCGAGCAGGGCGGACTCGGCGGTCGCCTCGACGGGCTCGCCGCCGAGACGGCCGGCCAGCCGGCGCAGCGCCCGGCGCGAGGTGGCCTCGTCGGCGTGGAAGACGACGTGGACGAGCCCCCGGTCGGTCGCCGCGAGCAG
>DOWQ01000673.1:3348-4074 GCA_003519485.1 Streptomyces sp.
CGCGGGGCCCGCCGATCGGTTCGTCAGCTGCCGGAGGACGCCAGGGCCTTCGAGGCAGTGCGGTCGTACAGCGCCGCGCGTACGACGTCCGGGCTGTTGGTGATGATGCCGTCGACCCCGAGGTCGGCGAGCCGGGCGGCGGTCGGGCCGTCGTTGACCGTCCAGGTCTGCACCTCCAGCTGCCGGCCGTGCGGGCCGTCGAGCCGGTGGACCGCGTCGACGTAGTCCGCCGTCACGGTCTTGTAGCTGGGGTTGATCTGGTCCGTGAAGGCCGCGTAGGCGGGCAGGTCGGCCACGGCGGGGGTGCCGAGGAAGCCCGTCTTCACGTCGGGGCGCAGGGTGTGCACGGTCCGCACGCTGTCGGCGCCGAAGCTCTGGATGACCAGCTGGTGCTTGACGTGGTAGCGGTCCAGCCAGCCGTACTGGCGCAGCTCGTGCAGGATCTGCCCCTCGATACCGGGGTACAGCTCCGGTGCCTTGATCTCCAGCAGCAGTTTCTGGTCGTTCGAGGAGAGCTTCCGGAGGAACTCCGCGAACGTCGGGACTTCCTGCCCGGCGTACTCGGAGGAGAACCAGCCGCCGGCGTCGAGCTGCTTGATCTCGGCGAGTGTGAAGTCGGAGACCTTCCACGGAGCCCGGTCCGGGAAGACCTGTTCGACATCCGTCGTTCGGGTGAGCGTGGTGTCATGGATGACGACCAGCTCGCCGTCGCGGGTGCGCTGGACG
>DOWQ01000673.1:4143-4316 GCA_003519485.1 Streptomyces sp.
GGCGAATGGGCGTGTAAGCACGTGGACTCCTCGCGTTGTCTGTGCACGGACCCGCTGAGGTTCCCAGTCGGCTCCCAACGGGAAACAGGCGAGGGATGGCCAGAAGTTGAACATGAACACCCGCTGGGTCATGTATTGCACCATTTGACGATATTTAGATGATGATTGCTCGG
>DOWQ01000464.1 GCA_003519485.1 Streptomyces sp.
CCCGCTTCTGATACCCGCCGCCGTGGCGCTCGCCCGGCACCGGCCCGCGCGGGTCGCGCTGCTCTGCGGCGCCGCGGCCCTGGCCTCGGGCGTGTACGGGGCCGTCACCCTGCTGGGCACCGGCCCTCCGTGACGCCCCCGCGAGCCCGCCGTACGGTCAGTGCGGCCGGCGCTCGCTCTCGCTGTGCACGAACTCCACGAGCCGGGTGAGCGCGTCGGCGTCGGTCGCCGGCAGCACGCCGTGCCCGAGGTTGAAGATGTGGCCCGGCAGCTCGCGGGCCGCGGCCAGCACCTCACGGGCCTTGCTCTCCACGGCCGGACGCGGCGCGAACAGCACCGCCGGGTCGAGATTGCCCTGGAGGGCCTTGCCGGGACCGACCCTGCGGGCGGCCTCGTCCATCGGCACCCGCCAGTCGACGCCGACGACATCGGCGCCCGCCTCGGCCATCGGGCCGAGCAGCTCGCCCGTGCCGACGCCGAAGTGGATGCGGGGCACCCCGTGCCGGGCGACCGCGTCGAAGACCTTGGCCGAGGCGGGCAGCACCGAGCGCCGGTAGTCGCCGGGAGCGAGCGCGCCGACCCAGGAGTCGAACAGCTGCACGGCCGAGGCGCCCGCCTCGATCTGGATGTCCAGGAAGGCGGCGGTGATGTCCGCGAGCCGGTCGAGCAGGTCGGCCCAGAGCTGCGGGTCGCCGTACATCATGGCCTTGGTGTGCTCGTGGTTGCGGGACGGGCCGCCCTCCACGAGATAGCTCGCCAGGGTGAACGGGGCCCCCGCGAAGCCGATCAGCGGGGTGGACCCCAGCTCGGCGGTGAGCATCCCGACGGCCTCGGTCACGTACCGCACGTCGTCCGGCTCCAGTGGCCGCAGCCGCTGGAGGTCGGCGCGGGTCCGGATGGGCTGCTCGACGACCGGCCCGACGCCGGGCTGGATGTCGAGGTCGATGCCGATCGCCTTCAGCGGCACCACGATGTCGCTGAAGTAGATGGCCGCGTCGACGCCGTGGCGGCGGACGGGCTGCAGCGTGATCTCGGTGACCAGGTCCGGCCGCATGCAGGAGTCGAGCATCGCGATGCCCTCGCGCACCTTGAGGTACTCCGGCAGCGACCGCCCGGCCTGGCGCATGAACCAGACCGGTGTGTGCGGCACCGGCTCACGCCGGCACGCCTTGAGGAAGGCGGACTCGGCGGTCGTGGTCGGCTGCTGCGGGCCCGTCATGGGGGTCACTCCTGCTCGAACGGTGGTGAGAGCTCGGGGGAGCTCGCTGACACTCGCACCTGAATCCTCCCATGCGGGCGTCCCGTCCCTCCGCCCGCCCGCCTTTCCGCTCACCCGGGTGTCCTACGCGGCTGCGGCGCCCGTTCCGCCTAGTCTTCCCGGCATGGCTTCGGCTCAGGGACATCTTGCGGACAGTGCGGACAACGCGGACGGGGAGGAGGTGCCGCCCGCGTTCCGGCAGGCGGTGGAGACACTGGGCGACGCGCGGCTGCGGCCCGAGATGGAGATCGAACCGTCCCGCCCGCCCCGGCGGCTGGCGCCCTTCGCGCACGCCCTGGAGGCGGCGGTCGTCCAGGACGGCGAGGATCTGGCCGACGGCCGGCTCGTCCTGCTGCACGACCCGGCGGGCCACGACGCCTGGCACGGCACCTTCCGGCTGGTGACGCTCGTACGGGCGGAGCTGGAGCCGGAGATGGCCGCCGACCCGCTGCTGCCGGAGGTGTGCTGGTCGTGGCTGACCGGCGCCTTCGAGGCGCGCGGCGTGGCGTACGGGGAGCCGAGCGGGACGGTGACGCTGGCGGGCTCGCACTACTTCGGCGGCCTCGCCGACCGCACGCCGGCGACCCAGATCGAGATCCGCGCCTCGTGGACGCCACGCGAGGGGCGGGACGGCGTGCCCGATACCGCGGCGCATCTCACCGCCTGGTGCGAGCTGCTGTGCCAGATCGGCGGCCTGCCGCCGGCGAACGGTACGGACGCGGCCGTGGTGACCCTGCCCCAGCGCCGGGGACCGGAGCGGCGCTGAGCGCTCCGGCCGGCCTGGCGCCCCCACGACGGGCACCTCCTGTCCATGATCGATCGCGTGTCCTAATTGCCCGAATTGTTACTCACTAAATCGTGATCATTCACTAAAGCCGCCACCGAATGCTGCCGAAGGACCGGGTGTCCCTTCCGCAGGGACAGCCCCTGGCTCACCTTCCCTGTCGAGCCTGTTCCCGCACTCCCCCAGCAGGAGGCCTGGTGTCCGTTCTTCTCGAGCAGCCCGCAAGCCTGGTCGCCTACCGTCCGAACAAGCCGACGGCCATGGTCGTTGTCGCCGACCCCCGCGTCCGCTCCACCGTCACCCGCCACCTGTGGGCGCTCGGTGTGCGTGACGTCATCGAGGCGTCGTCGATCGCCGAAGCCCGCCCGAGGGTCGCCAACCCCCGGGACATCTGCGTCGCCGACGTCCATCTGCCGGACGGCTCCGGTCTCACCCTGCTCTCCGAGACCCGCGCCGCCGGCTGGCCGAACGGCCTCGCCCTCTCGGCCGCCGACGACATCGGCGCCGTACGCAACGCGCTGGCCGGCGGCGTCAAGGGTTACGTCGTCACCGGCACCCGCACCAACCTCGGCATCCCGGGCCGCCCCGGCGCCGTGCCCGTCGGCGCGGCAGCGGCCCGTATGCACCGCCGCCCGCCCGGCGCCCCCGGTCACCCGGGCGGCTACCGCGAGCTCTCCGGGCGCGAGGTCGAGGTGCTG
>DOWQ01000409.1 GCA_003519485.1 Streptomyces sp.
GCATCGCGGCCGGGCGCCGGCCGGTCGTCTGCGGACGTCTGCGGACGGGCGTCGGCCGTCCGGCGAGGGCCGGTCGGCCACGACGCCGGAGCCCCGGCCGCTACGGCAGCCCCTTCGACCGCGACAGCAGCTAAGGCCGCATTCCGCTGACTCTGGCGATGCACTCGACCTCGCGCCGGTCAGCGGCCCGCTGCCGCTCCCCGAGCCGGTCCGAGGCGTCCCCGGCGCGCCCGGCCTCCCCGAGGTCGATGACCACGCTGTCCTCGGCGAAGTCGAGCATGCCGAGTGCGGTGCGCAGCTCCGCCTGCAACTCCTCCGTGAACAGCTCCTGTTCCGCGGCCGGCATGTCGATCTCCGCGTCGCCGGCGCCGCCTGTGAGGGCGTCGTTCACGCCGCGGAGGATCTTCAGCAGCAGCCCGTACGACGCCGGGTCCAGCCGGCCGCGCAGCTCCCGCAGATGGAGCCGGAACCGTTCGGCCTGTGCACAGCGTTCCTCCTCGTCCATGGCCGGCATCATGGCGAATTCCCGGGCGCCACAGGACCGTTTCGGCCAATCCGCAGCTCTCATGGGCGAACCTGGACAAGTGCCCGGCTGCCGTTCGTGCGCCACGGCTCCCCGGTGGCGTCGAGCGCCTGAACGGCTTTCCGGCCGAGGCCGGTGACGACATCCGACTTCAGGGTGCGCAGCGCCACGACCGGCTGCGGAAAGTACCCCGTGACCTCCTCGAACGGCGTGCCGGCCGGCCACTCCCGGTCGCCGACGAGCCGACGGTAGTTGAGGTCGCCCTTGAGGACGGTCAGCGCGGCGGGCGCGAAGTCGGCACGCAGATCCGCGGGCATGTCGGCGTACGCCAGGGGCGCGCAGGAGAACGGATGCGCCCTCACCACGAGCCGCCCCGCGCCCACCGCCTCCCACAGCCGCCGGCCCGTCTCCCCCGCCCGGCCCGGCGCCCGCAGCAGCCGCCGCAGGCCGGCCAGGACGTCGGCCATGGTCGCGTCGGAGACGTAGTACGGATGCGGCTTCACCTGCAGCACGACCTCGGTGGCCGTTCCCATGGCGAACAGATGGTCGATGAGGATCAGGTCCGGGATCAGCTCCCGGCCGGCGTTGTCGGCCACGACGACCACCCGCCCGGGGATCCGGCCGGCCGCCCGCAGCAGCGCGTGCAGCGCGGCCCTGTCGTCGGCGACGAGGCTGTCCGTATCGCCGCCGCCCGTCTCGCCGGCGGTGATACGGAACCCGAGGTCGGCCCGGTTTCCCCAGAGCGAGGCGTGCAGCAGGGCGTCCGTACGCTCCTCGCCGGACAGCTCGGCCACCCGGTCCAGGGCCGCCAGTTCACCGCGGACCGCGTCGCCGGCCAGTTCGGCGTCCTTCAGCGGGGCGAACGGGTCGACGCCGCGCCACGGGCCCGCCGCGTAGTAGCCGGCGGCCTCGCGGAGCCGCCGGTAGAAGTAGCTCTCGGCCCACAGGAAGGGGGCGTCGGTCCACCGCTTGCCGTAGTGCCCGCGGTCCCAGGCGCCGTGCCACGCCGCCCGGTCGTGCGCGTCGTCCGGCAGCGGCTCGATGGCCCCGTCGAGGGTCTCCGCCAGCAGTGCCTCCAGGGCCCGGCGCTCCGGCGGCCCGTACGGCGTGCCGTCCAGGATCTTCCGGAACAGCCCGGGGTGCCGGTCGTGCCAGACGCTCCAGGGGAACGATTCCGGGTCGCTGCTGACGATCTCCGGCGCCGCCGCTCCGCCCGCGTCCCGGCCAGTCCGCTCCACCGTTTCTCAGCTCCTTACGCCACCGGTCACCGGTCGCCGCTCCGGCCGCCCGCTGCCGGGCGTCGCGCATCGGCTGTGCAGGACAGTACCGGCCGACTGCCCTTTTCCGGCCGTGGCCGAGCCGGGTCCGGGAGCAGGCCGGCAGACCTGTTCGGGACGGCGGCCGGCCGGCCGCCGCGCAGGGAGAGCCGAGCCGGGGAGGCCCGTGCAGCGGGCCGGGCCGTGCGGGCCCGTCAGGCCGAGGAGCGGAGGACCAGCTCCGTGGGCAGCATGATCGACGGTGGCAGGCCCGAGTCCCCCGCCAGTTGGGCGAGCAGCCGCCAGGTCATGGTCCGGCCGAACTCCTCGATCGGCTGCCGGACGGTGGTCAGCGGCGGGGACATCGTGGCCGCGATGTCGAGGTTGTCGAAACCGACCACCGCCACGTCCTCCGGGATGCGCCGGCCGGCCGCGTGCAGGGTTTGCATGGCGCCCGCGGCCATCAGGTCGGAGGCGGCGAACACGGCGTCCAGATCCGGATGCGCGTCCAGCAGCCGCCGCATCGCCGCCGCTCCGCCCTCCACCGTGAAGTCGCCGTGCTCGACCGCGCCGGTGGGAATACCCGCCCCGGCCATGCCACGCCGCCAGCCGCTGAGCCGGTCCATGCCGACGGCCATGTCCTCCGGACCGGCGATCGTGGCCACCCGGACCCGGCCGCTCTTGATCAGATGACGGGCCGCCGCGCTGGCGCCGTTAAAGTTGTCCACGTCGACGTACGGGGCGTCGACCCGGGCCAGCGGCCGTCCGCCGAGCACGACGGGCAGGCCGGCTTCCACCAGCAGCCCGGGCAGCGGGTCCTCGCCGTGCAGGCTGACCACGAGCGCCCCGTCGACATGCCCGCCGCACAGATAGCGGGCGAAGCCGTCCTCGTCCTGCTCGTTGGTCATGAGCAGCACCAGCTGGAGCTGACTGCCCGACAGGCCGCTGTAGATGCCGCGCAGGACGCGGGCGAAAAAGGGGTCACTGAGCACGAAGTTGCCGGGTTCCGACATGACCAGCGCGATCGAGCCGGTCCGCCGGGTCGCCAGCGACCGGGCCACCTGGTTCGCGCGGTAGCCGAGCACCTCGACCGCCCGCGCCACCTGCTCCCGTGCCTTCGCGCTGACGTACGGCAGGCCGTTGACCGCCCTGGACGCCGTGGCCCGGGACACTCCCGCCGCCCGCGCCACCTCTTCGAGGGTGGGGCTCGCACTCGGCCCGGCACGGCTCGCCTGCTGAGCCCCGGCTGATTCAGTCACCGGCTCTCCGCTCACCGATCCCGGCCGGACGAACCAGCACCGGTTGTTCCGCGCTGGACAAACACCCACCCCCACTGACGCCGTACGCCTTCAGTGCCCCGCCGCGCAGCATATCCACGACCGGGGCACTGGAAGCGCTTTCAGACTACCCAGGGAAACCGGCGACCGCCAGGGACCGTGGGCCGGCGCCGCGGTGCCGGCCGCGCGCCGTCCGGGCTCAGCATCCGATCGGCGCGCTGCCGACGGCGATGTCGTCGTACCAGAGGGTGTCGTCGCCCGATCCGTAGCTCTCCCAGCCGAAACGCAGGTTCGTCGGGGCGGGCCGCCAGCCGGACTTGTTGAGCCACTGCCGGTCGACGTCGGGGGTCGGGGTGCCGTCGACGACGAGGCCCTCCACGACCGATCCGTTCACCTTCGTCTCGAGCTGCCCGGCCGGTCCGTCGAGCCGGAACTCGACGCAGGTCCACTCTCCGACGGGCAGTGGCAGGCTCTTGGAAACGCCCACCGGGCTCTGTTCCGGCAGCGTCGCGTCGTCGGATTCGCGGTTCCACTGGAGGGCGCCGTTCTGACCGCCCATCCGCAGGTCCCGGCCGCCGTCGTTCGGGTCGTGCATGGCCGCGAACGTCACATGGGCGGCGGGCAGCGCGGTGGTGTGCCGTACCCAGAACCGGACGTGCAGCGCAGAGCCGGCCGGGAGCCCTGTCAGCGGCGTACCGGCGAAGATGTGGTTGCAGTAGCCGGCCTTGCCGTCGATCCGCAGGGACTTGCTCCCGGTGCGCGCCACGGCGGAGTCCACCGCGGCGGCGCCGGTGCCCGAGCAGTTGACGGCTTCGGTAATCCAGCGGCCGGCCGGCTGCGTACCGGTCTGGGACTCGAAGTCCTCGCAGAAGCCGTCGGTGGTGCAGTCGGCCTGCTGCGGGCCGGCCGCGCCCGCGGTGTCGGCGGCCGAGGCGCTGCCCGCCGAAACGGCTGCCGTCAGCGCGAGTACGACCGCGACCGCGGCCGGCGCGCGGCTGCCGCGGGACCGGCCGGCCGGCGTCCG
>DOWQ01000360.1 GCA_003519485.1 Streptomyces sp.
CTGCGGGAGATCCCAGTGGTAGAGGGTCAGCATCGGCCGGATGCCGGCTTCCAGCAGCTCGTCGACGAGCGAGCGGTAGAAGTCGAGCCCGCGCTGCACGGCGGGGCCGCGGCCGGTGGGCTGCACGCGCGGCCAGGAGACGGAGAAGCGGTAGGCGCCGATGCCGAGTTCCTTCATCAGGGCCACATCGGCGGTCCGGCGGTGGTAGTGGTCGACGGCGACGTCACCGGTGTCGCCGCCGATGACCTTGCCCGGGGTGTGGGAGAAGGTGTCCCAGATGGAGGGGGTGCGGCCGTCCTCCTGGGCCGCGCCCTCGATCTGGTAGGCGGCGGTGGCGGTGCCCCAGAGGAATCCGGGCGGGAAGTGCGGTTGTCCGGAGGAGGGGACAGCGGTCATGGAGGCGCTCCCGTGGTGTGTCGCGGTGGGATGAGGGGGGACGGAACGTGGCGTGGTGAATTCGCCGAGGCGGGAAGGGAGCCCGGGCCGGAGCCGGGACCGGGCAGTGGAGGGGAGAGAGCCGGGGCGGCGGGGATCAGCCCTTGACGGCGCCCTGCATGATGCCGCCGACGATCTGCTTGCCGAAGAGGGTGAAGGCCAGCAGCAGCGGAAGCGTGCCCAGCAGCGCCCCGGCCATGATCACCGACTGGTCGGGGATGTAGCCGCGGCCCAGCCCGGTGAGTGCGACCTGCACGGTCGGGTTGTCCTGGGTCAGCGCGATGATCGGCCAGAAGAAGTCGTTCCACGCCTGTACGAAGGTCAGCATGGCCAGCACGGCCATCGCCGGCCGGGCGACCGGGAACACCACGTGCCAGACGACCCGCAGGCTGTTGGCCCCGTCCACCCGTGCCGCCTCGACGATCTCGGTCGGCAGCGCCTCGATGAGGTACTGCCGCATGAAGAACACGCCGAAGGCGCTGACCAGGGTCGGCAGGATCACGGACTGGAGCTGGTTGGTCCACTCCAACTCGGCGACGACCATGAACAGCGGGACGACGCTGAGCTGCGGCGGGATCATCATGGTGCCGATGGTCAGCATCAACAGGACGCTCCGCAGCCGGAAGCGCAGCTTGGCGAAGGCGAAGCCGGCGATGGTCGAGAACAGCACGGTGCCCACCGTGATGGTGCTCGCCACGACGGTCGTGTTGAGCAGCGCCAGGCCCATGTTGGCATTGCTCCAGGCGTTCTCCAGATTACTGAGGAGATCGGCGCCGAACCAGAAGGGTGGCGGCGTCTCCGCGAGCCGGGTGTTGGTCCGCGAGGCGGCGATCGCCGTCCACACCAGCGGGAAGAGCGAGCCCACGGTGATGACGATCAGCACCGCGTAGGTGATCTTCCCGCCGTGCAGGTGCTTGCCGGCGCGGTCGGCTTTCATCAGGCCCTTCATCAGATCTTCCTCAGCCGTCGTGCGATCAGCCAGTTGACCAGCGCGATCAGCAGCAGGAGCAGGAACATCGTCCAGGCGATCGCGGAGGCGCGGCCGAGATGGAAGTTGAACCAGCCCTGCTCGTACATGTAGAGGCCGAGCGTCTGGTACTGGCGCGAGGGGCCGCCCTTCTGACCGCCCGCCCCGCCGAAGAGGAGCGGCTCACCGAAGAGCTGGGTCGCCCCAATGGTGGAGACGACGACCGTGAAGAGAATCGTCGGCCGCAGCGAGGGGATCGTCACATGGATGAACTGCTGCCACCGGCCGGCGCCGTCCAGTGCCGCGGACTCGTACAGATCGCGCGGTACGGCCTGCATCGCGGCCAGATAGATCAGCGCGTTGTAGCCGGTCCACCGCCAGATCACGATCGAGGAGACCGCCAGCTGCGAGCTCCAGGTGCCGTTCTGCCAGTCGATGTTGTCGATCCCCACCAGTTCGAGCAGCCAGTTGACCATCCCGTAGTCGCGCCCGAAGAGCAGCACGAACACCAGGGCCGCGGCCGCCACCGAGGTGGCGTACGGCGTGAGCATCGCGACCCGGAAGAAGTTGGAGCCGCGCAGGCGGTAGTTGAGCAGATGGGCGAGGCCGAGCGCCATCAGCAGCTGCGGGACGGTGGAGATGATCCCCATGGTGAAGGTGTTCCGGAGGGCGTTCCAGAAGAACTCGTCCTCCAGCAGCCGGGTGTAGTTGTGCAGCCCGGCCCACTCCATGGTGGTCGGGCTGTGCAGCGACACCCGGTGCAGCGAGGACCAGCCGGTGTAGAGCAGCGGGAAGAGCCCGAAGGCGGTGAAGAAGACGAAGAAGGGCGCGACGAAGAGATAGGGGCTCCAGCGGACATCGCGGCGGTACCGGCGGCTGCGCCGCTGCGCCCGGCGATCCTCGCGGAGGGCCGCGCCCCCCTCGGCGGGGGGCGCGACCGTACGGGACTCGACAGCCATCCGCGTCACTGGTCCAGCAGGTTGTCGATGTTCTTCATGGCGGCCGCCCAGCCCTCGGCCGGCGACTTGCCCTGCTGCTCGACCTGGAGGATGCCGACGTCCGTCATCGCGGTCTGGATCGGCTGGTCCTTCTCACCGAGTACCAGGGTGGGGATGCCCTGAGCGGCCTCGCCGAAGATCCGGCCGATGGGGGCGTTGTCGAAGTATTCGTGCTTGGCGTCCGCGACGGCCGGCAGTTCGTACGCGGCGGGGGAGCTGGGGAAGCTGGCCTGCTTCTCGAACAGGGTCGCCTGCTGTTCGGGCGCGGTCAGCCAGGTGGCGAGTTTGACCGCCTCTTCCTTGTTCTTGGCGGCCTCCGGCACGGCGAGGAAGGAGCCGCCCCAGTTCGCGGGCTTGGGCGCGGCGGCGACGTCCCACTGGTCCGCGGCCTTCTCGCCGGCCTTCTCCTTGATGTAGCCGAGCATCCACGGCGGGCAGGCGACGGTGGCGAACCGGCCGTTCGCGTAAGCCTGGTCCCAGGTCTTGTCGAACTGCTTGAGCTTGCCGGTCATCTTCCCGTCGATGGCATCCATCGCCAGGCCCCAGGCGTCCTTCACCGCCGGGCTGTCCTGGTGGATCAGCTCGCCGCTCTTGTCGTAGTACCGCTCGACGCTGCCGGAGACGGCCGCGTTGTAGACACCGCTCGCGGCGTCCATGTAGACGGTGTCCTTCGGCGCCTTGTCCATGTACTTCTCGCCGGTGTCGATGTACTTCTGCCAGTCACCGGCCCACAGCTCGCCGACCTCCTCGCGCTCGGACGGCAGCCCGGCCTTCTCGAAGAGGTCCTTGCGGTAGCAGATCGCCATCGGGCCGATGTCGGTGCCGAGGCCGATCGTCCGGCCGTCCTCGGTGGTGGCCTGGGCCAGCTTCCAGTCCAGCCAGTTGTTCTTGTCGACGCCCTCGGCCTTGCCCAGATCGACGAACTTGTCGGCGTGCCGGTTGACGGTCTCGGCGATGTTGCCGACTTCGACCGCCTGGATGTCCTGGAGGCCGCTGCCGGTCCCGAGGTGGGTGAGGAGCTGCGGGTAGTACTGGTCCGTACGCTCGATCGACGTCTCCTTGATGGTGACGCCCGGGTTCAACTTTTCGTACGCGTCGTAGAGACCGGCCTGCTTGTAGCCGAAGACGCCGAAGACGCCCACCGTGACGACCTTTTCGCCTGCGGCGTCCCCTTCCGAGCCCGCCGAACCACCGCCGCCGCCGTCGTCGGCACAGCCTGCGAGCAGGCTGCTGCCCAGGGTGGCAGCCGCAACGAGGGCGACGGCCCGCCGCGACGTACGGGTCGATCTGCGCATGACGTCCTCCTGGTCCTCGCGTACCGCCCCCTGCCGAAAACGGCGCTGGAAAGTGAGAAAGTGCAGATGCGGCTCGGGCGGGGAACGTACGGAGTGTGTATGGGTCAGGTACGTTGGGAGCGCTCCCAGATGTGATGACTTGAAGGGTTACGGGTCACGGGTGGGGTGTCAAGGCCAAGGACGCCGGGAGTTGTCGTCGGTGCCGTGATGTTGAATGGCTCCGCGGCCCCCGTGCAGGGCCGGGAGCAGGAGGCGAACCACATGTCGGCGATGAGGAGACACGGTGGCAGGCCCACCCTGGAAGAGGTCGCCGTGCGCGCGGGAGTGGGCCGCGGCACCGTCTCGCGGGTGATAAACGGGTCGCCGCGGGTGAGTGAGCGCACCCGCGCGGCGGTGGAGCAGGCCATCGCGGAACTCGGCTATGTGCCGAACCGGGCGGCGCGGGCCCTGGCGGCGAACCGCACCGACGCCATCGCCCTGGTCATCCCCGAGGAGGAGACCCGGCTGTTCGCGGAGCCGTACTTCTCGGACATCATCCGCGGCATCTCCGCCGAGCTGGCCGAGACGGAGTTCCAGCTGCTGCTCACGCTGATCCGCACCCCCAAGGAGCGGCACCGGCTGGCCCAGTTCCTCGGCGCCCACCGGGTCGACGGGGTGCTGCTCGTCTCGGTGCACGCCGACGACCCGCTGCCGGACCTGCTGGAGGAGATCGAGATGCCGGCGGTGCTCAGCGGCCGGCGCGCCGCGGGCGAGTCCGTGCCGTACGTCGACTCCGACAATGTCGGCGGGGCGAGCGGCGCGGTCGAGCATCTGATCGGGCGAGGCCGCCGCTCCGTCGCCACGATCACCGGGCCGCTCGACATGTACGTCGCGCAGTGCCGGCTCGACGGCTACCGCCAGGCGGTGGCCGTCGCGGGCCATGAGGCGGACGAGGGCCTCGTCGAGCCCTCCGACTTCACGGAGGAGGGCGGGCGGCGCGCCATGCGCAGGCTGCTCGAGCGCCGGCCCGGCCTGGACGCCGTCTTCTGCGCCTCCGACGTGATGGCGTCGGGCGCCCGCCAGGTGCTGCGCGAGCTGGGCCGCCGGGTCCCCGAGGACGTGGCGCTCGTCGGATTCGACGACTCGCCCGTGGCCCGGCACATGGAGCCGACGCTGACCAGCGTCCGGCAGCCGATAGAGGAGATGGGCCGGATGATGGCCCGGGTGCTGCTGGAGGAGATCGCGGAGCGCGATCCGGACCGGCGGCAAGTGGTGCTGCCGACCGAGCTGGTCCGCCGCGCCTCGTCCTGAGCGCTGCCCGTGGTGCCCGGACCCGGGGCATGACCCGGACCCGGACGCGCCCGCGGCATGAGTGCCGGCCCGGCCCCCGACACGGAGCGGAGGGGACCGGCTGGGTGCCGGCCCCCTCCTGGTGGGGAAGCGCAGGTGCTCCGGAGGCGGCGGGGAGGCCGCTCAGCGGTTGTCCGCCATTTCTCTACAGCGGCGGGTAGGCGTTCGCCAGCAGCTCCTCGAACTGGGCCTGGAACCAGTGGCCGGAGACGGGGGCGTTCGGCAGCGCGCCGGAGGGGTTGTTCAGGTTGCGCGGGTTGCCCTCATAGGTGGGGTCGCACATCCGGTCGAAGCCCTTGCCCTCGTCGTTGTCGATCGCCTCGCTGGAGCCGTCCGACTCGCCCGGGGGCTTGATCCACGCGTACGCGTCGATGCCCGGAGCGGGAGCGGCGGTCGGGCGCTCGCCCAGGCCGGCACCGGCCTGGTTGCACCAGTTGCCCTGGTGGATGCGGCGGTCGGTGCGGCTCGCCTCGACGTACGCGTCAACGGTGCCGGTCGTCGGGCCGGCGGCGGTCGGACGCTCCGGGCCGCCCCAGCCGTTGCGGGAGGTGTCGATGATGACGCCGACATCGCTGTTGAAGCCGACGGAGACGGCCTCCTCGCGGAACGCCTGCGAGAAGGAC
>DOWQ01000319.1 GCA_003519485.1 Streptomyces sp.
CAGGCCGGTCGGCCCCCGTGGCCTCGGCGACTGCGGTGTCAGGGCTGCCGGCTGCGGCGGGGACGTACGGTGCGGCGGCCGGGGACTCCACCGGCTCGGGTCCCGGCTCGGGCGCCGGCTCCTCGCCGGGCATCGGCTCGTTCATGCCCCCGACGCTACCGGCCCGCGACGTCCCGGGCGCACAGTGCCCTGCGGTAATGTCGACACGATGACCACGACCATCGAGGACTGCCACCGGGCGCTCGAACGGCTGTCGGGAAATCTCGCCGGGGCGAACGGGGACGTCCATCGAGCCGCCGCCGTGGACCGCTCGCTGAGCTGCCGCATCACCGACCTCGACGTGACCTTCACGGCCCGGCTCACCGACAGCCGGATCGAGGACGTGACGGCCGTGCTGGGACCGCCGCCCGAGCGGGCCCAGATCCGGCTGTCGATGACGGGGGACGACCTGATCGCCCTCGTCGACGGCGAGCTCAACTTCGCCAAGGCATGGGGCAGCGGACGGCTCAAGCTCGAAGCGGGCTTCCGCGATCTGCTGCGGCTGCGCTCCCTGCTGTAGCGGGGGCTCCGCAGGCAGCTTCCCGCGCGGGTACGGCCGTATCCGCGAGCCGGGACGTACCCGCTGCCCCGGCCGTACGGCGGCGGCGCGCGGCCGGTACGACGAGCGGGGTGCCCGTCCCGGGGCCTCGATGATGGGCACCGCATCCCGAAGACCCGTTCGACCAGGGCAGCGATGACGGCCTCCGCCGGCGGGTCCTCGGCGACGATCCTGCCGTCGCGCATCGCGATGACGTGGGTGGCGCAGCGGGCCGCGTGGTTGAGGTCGTGGAGGACCGCCATCAGGGCTGCCCGGTCCGGCCCTGTTCGGGCAGTTCGGCGCAGAGGTCGGGGACGTCCGTCCGGTGCTGGCTGTCGAGGTAGGTGGTCGGCCCGTCCAGGAGCAGCAGCGGGGTCTGCTGGGCGATGACCATGGCGGTCCGCACCCGCCGCCCCGCCGGAGAGTTCATCGACATATCGATCGGCGGGCTCCGTGATGCGGGTCCGCGGCCATCACCTCGCCGACGATCCGCCCGTCCGTCCCGGACCACTGCCGCAGCAGCCGCTGGTGCGGGTAGCGGCCACGGGCCACGAGGTCGGCGACCGTGATCCCGTCCGGGGAGAGCGAGGACTGCGGGCAGCAGCCCGAGGGGGCGGGCGACACGCCGGGCGGGCTGCGAGCCGGTCACCTGACGGCTGCCGACCTGCCGACCTGCCGACCACTGGATGATGACGGACACCGGGAACGGCCGCACGATCCGTCATCGCACGGCGGACAACCGCCCCGTCCCCGGCCGGGCCCCCGGAGCCGTCAGCCGAGGCCCAGCCGCGCCAGCGCCTTGCCCGCGTCCAGATCCGCGGCCGATCCATCGCCCGCCGCCGTCCACGCCGCCGCGCACAGGGCGCGCAGGCCGTCGAACGGCCGTCCGCCGTCGCCCTCCAGCACCAGCGCTCCGTCCGCCACGGAGGCCGTCCAGCCGCCGCACACATGGCCGTACCGGTCCCCGTCCTCGGTATCGCCGCCCCCGGCGTCCCCGCACCCGACCCGCCGGACCTCGGGCTGGCCGGTCAGCAGTTCGCGCAGATCGGCCGCGACGTACGTCGGCCGGTGCCGCGGTACCGCGGCCAGCACCCCGGCCGCGTCGGTCACGCCTGTCAGCACGAGCAGCGAGTCGACCCCGCCCACGTACGCTCCCTCGATGTCCGTGTCCAGCCGGTCGCCGACGACCAGCGGCCGCTGCGCACCGGTCCGCAGAATCGTCTCGCGGTGCATCGGCGGCTGCGGCTTACCGGCGACCTGCGGAGACCCGCCCGCAGCGATCCGTACGACCTCCACCAGCGCACCGTTGCCGGGGGCGGTGCCACGGCCGGTCGGGATGGTCAGATCCGTGTTCGAGGCGAACCAGGGCAGTCCGCGGGCCACCGCGTACGACGCCTCCGCCAGCCGCTCCCAGTCCGTCTTCGGGTCATAGCCCTGCACGACGGCCACCGGCTCCTCGTCCAGCGACGCCACCGGCTGCAGGCCCCGCTCCCGCAGCGCCACCCGCAGCCCCTCGCCGCCGATCAGCAGGACCCGCGCGCCGGCCGGCACCTGCCCGGCGACAAGCCGGGCCACCGCCTGCGCCGAGGTGATCACATCGCCCGGTTCGGCCGGCACCCCGAGCCGGGTCAGATGCCCGGCCACGGTCTCCGGGGTCCGGGAGGCGTTGTTCGTCACATACGCGAGCCGCAGCCCCCCGTCCCTGGCCGTGCCCAGCGATTCGACCGCGTGCTCGATGGCCGCACCGCCCGCGTACACCACACCGTCCAGGTCGAGCAGCGCCGTGTCGTACACCTCGCTCAACGGCCGCTCGCTGCCGTCGGGCCTTGTACGGATTCCCTGCGCGCCCTGCTCGTCCATGCTCTCCCACTCCTCGTCCGGTACCGCTCCCCCGATCATCCCGCATCGGCAGCGGGCGCATAGCATGCCTCAGTGACCACATCTGGGCCCGCACGTGACGGTTTGCGACTGTCGCCGTTCCGAGGGCTGCGCTATGCGCCGGGGCGGATCGGCAGTCTCGCCGCCGTGACCTCTCCGCCGTACGACGTCGTGGTCCGGCCCGACGGTCTGCGCCACCTGGAGACGGCCGACCCGTACAACATCGTCCGGCTGATCCTCCCGCAGGCGGCGTCCGCTTCGGCCCGCCACCGGCAGGCGGCCGAGACCCTGGGCCGCTGGCGGTCGGAGGGCATCCTCGAGCCCGACCCGGAGCCGGCGCTCTACGTGTACGAGCAGCGCGACGGCGACCTGCTGCAACGCGGCCTGATCGGCGCCCTGCGACTGTCCCGCCCCGAGGACGGCGTCGTACTGCCGCACGAGGACGTCATGCCCGACGTCGTCGCCGACCGGGCCGCACTGATGCGCGAGACGGCCGCCAACCTCGAGCCGCTGCTGCTCTCGTACCGCAGCGACTGCCGCGCGCACGGCGCGACCGGCGTCATCGAACGCGCCGTGCGGCGCGCCCCGCTGCTCGCCACCACCACGGAGGACGGCTTCAGCCACCGCCTGTGGGCCGTCACCGACCCCCGCGAGCTGGCCGAGGTCGANNCTCCGCCGGCAGGCTCTCATCGCCGACGGCCACCACCGCTGGGCGACGTACCTCCGGCTGCGCGACGAGCACCCGGCGCCGGGCCCCTGGGAGTTCGGCCTGGTGCTCCTGGTCGACACCGCCCGCCACCCGT
>DOWQ01000693.1 GCA_003519485.1 Streptomyces sp.
GGACCCCCGCAGCCGCGTCCGGGGGCGGCGGAGGCGGCCGTTCCCCAGCCCTCGCGCGAGCCGCAGCGCCCGCGGGTGGCGCTGGAGGACGACATGCCGGCCGAGGACGACCCCGATCTGGTCGACTCGGCGCTCTCCGGCCACGACCTGATCGTCCGCGAGTTGGGCGCCACGGTCGTGGAGGAGTTCACCAACGAGTANNGTCGGCCGAGCCCGGGCAGGTCAGGCGGGAGCGGTCAGGGTGGCCTGGTCCTCGCGTGCTGCTCGGCCCGGTCACAGGTGTCGGCCGGGGCCGGTGGCCTCGCCGGGCGGGTGCGCGTGGCCGGTCGGGCCCCCGCCGCCTTGGCTGCCGTACCGCCCGGTCGGCGCGGTTGTACGGGGACGGCCGCTGCGGGCGTACCCGAACCCGTAGCCCGGCAGCCGTAGCCAAGGTGGCCCGTGCCCGTGCCTTCCTCCGCGTACCGCCGCCGAGCCCGCACCCGTACGTCCTGCGGTGCCGTACTTCCCGCGGAGCCCGTACGTCTCACAGAGCCCCCACGGCCCCGGTGAGCCCCCACGCCGCGGTGAGCCCCCACGCCCCGGTGAGCCCGCACGACCCGCAGGGGCGTCCCCGTCCCGTCCCCCGCCCCGCGGCGGTTTTTCCCGGCCGCACCCCGGTGATATCCCGAGCGGCCGGCCGCCGCTGCGGGCCGGGGCCCGTACTGGCGTACTCCTTCCTACGGCGTAGAGCGCGGTGCCCGGTGAGCACGTAGGCTCGGGCTAGCTGAAGACGAATCGTTGTCGAGTGCCAGGAGCGAAGCCTTGATTCCCGGTGGTGGCCAGCCAGATATGCAGCAGCTGCTCCAGCAGGCCCAGAAGATGCAGCAGGATCTCGCCGAGGCTCAGCAGGAGCTGGCCGAGACCCCTGTGGAAGGCTCCGCGGGCGGCGGTCTCGTCAAGGCGACGGTGACCGGCGCCGGTGAGCTCCAGGGTCTGGTCATCGCCCCCGAGGCGGTGGACCCTGAAGACCCGGAGACGCTCGCCGACCTCGTCCTCGCGGCGGTGCGTGACGCCAACGCGGCCGCGCAGCGGCTCCAGGAGGAGAAGCTCGGCCCGCTCGCACAGGGGCTCGGCGGAATGCCGGGGCTCTCCTTCTGACCGCCCCGTCCGTCCCGTTCGCGTCCGCCCCGTCCGCCCGTATCCGATGCTCACCGGGACTTTAGAAGCCCCCGACTAACGTACGCAGCACGCAGGAAGTGAAGGAGAAGGCGACCCGTGTACGAAGGCGTGGTCCAGGACCTCATCGACGAGTTGGGCAGGCTGCCCGGCGTCGGTCCCAAGAGCGCGCAGCGGATCGCCTTCCACATCCTGCAGGCCGAATCGGCCGACGTCCGCCGGCTGGCGCTGGCGCTGACCGAGGTGAAGGCCAAGGTCCGGTTCTGCAGCGTCTGCGGCAATGTGGCGCAGGAGGAGCAGTGCCGGGTCTGCCAGGATCCGCGCCGTGACCTGTCGGTCATCTGTGTGGTCGAGGAGCCGAAGGACGTCGTGGCGATCGAGCGGACCCGCGAATTCCGTGGCCGCTACCACGTGCTCGGCGGAGCGATCAGCCCCATCGAGGGCGTGGGCCCGGACGACCTGCGGATACGGGAGCTGCTGACCAGGCTCGCCGACGGCACCGTCACCGAGCTGATCCTGGCCACCGATCCGAACCTCGAGGGAGAGGCCACGGCCACCTACCTCGCGCGCATGATCAAGCCCATGGGGCTGAGAGTCACGCGACTGGCCAGCGGGCTCCCCGTCGGGGGAGACCTGGAGTACGCCGACGAGGTCACGCTCGGACGTGCCTTCGAAGGGAGACGACTTCTCGATGTCTGACGCCACTCTGCACGACGCACAGCAGGATCCGAACGACTTCTCCGTACAGATCGGGGACCAGATCGAGAGTTTCCTCGTGGCGGTCACGGAGGTGGCGAAGGGCGACGAGCCCGGCAGTGCCATTCCGTTCCTGCTGCTGGAGGTCTCGCAGCTGCTCCTGGCGGGCGGCCGGCTGGGCGCGCACGAGGATTTCGTACCTGCCGAGCGCTACGAGCCGGACATCGGCCCGGAGCCCGACATGGACGAGCTGCGTGAGCGCTTCGCACGTCTGCTCGACCCGGCGGACGTCTACTCCGAGGTCTTCGACCCGTACGTGCCGCGCAGCGAGCCGGTGCCGCACCGGGTCTCCGACGACCTCGCCGACATCATCTCGGACCTGCGACACGGCATGGCGCACTACAAGGCCGGCCGGGTCTCGGAGGCGCTGTGGTGGTGGCAGTTCTCGTACTTCTCGAACTGGGGCCCGACAGCCTCCGCCGTGCTCCGCGCCCTGCAGTCGCTGCTGACGCACATCCGTACGGAGAGCCCGCTGGAGGAGCTGGACGGCCTCGACACGGACGCCGAGGCGGTGGAGTCGGACGACTCGCTGGAGGAGGAGGCGGGCCGTGTGATGGCCGCCGAGATCGGCATCCCGCTGGGTGTGAAGGGCAAGTCCGTCCGCAGCTGAGGCGGCGGCTCGCACCGGGCACCGGCATTCGGTGCAAGCGCCGCACCGGGCACCCGCGCGCCCGCGCCCCTGGAAGGAGCCGGCCATGAGTGGCCCCACCGACAGGCAGAGGGACAGCAGGCCGACGGACGACGACAGCTCGTCGACCGACGGCACCACGGCCGACGGCTCGGCGGCCGGCAACGCCGTGTACGGGCACAAGCCCTTCAAGCGGTCCAAGAGCCACTTCGCCGACCGCATCACGGCCGACGGCAGGGACGGCTGGCCGGTCGAGGCCGGCCGCTACCGGCTGGTGGTCAGCCGTGCCTGTCCCTGGGCCGGCCGCGCCCTCGTCTCACGGCGGCTGCTCGGCCTGGAGGACGCGCTGTCGCTCGCCGTCACCGATCCCATCCAGGACGACCGCAGCTGGCGCTTCACCCTGGACCCGGACGGCCGCGACCCGGTCCTCGGCATCCGCTTCCTCAGCGAGGCGTACGACGCGCGGGAGGCGGACTATCCCGGTGGCGTCAGCGTGCCCGCGATCGTGGACGTACCCAGCGGGAAGCTCGTGACCAACGACTACCAGCAAATCACCCTGGATCTCGCGACCGAATGGACGGCACTCCACCGGCCCGGCGCGCCGGACCTCTACCCCGAGCCGTTGCGCGACGAGATCGACGACGTCATGGCGGGGATCTACCGCGACGTCAACAACGGCGTGTACAGGGCCGGTTTCGCCGCCGAGCAGAGCGACTACGAAGCGGCCTACCGCGCCCTCTTCCACCGTCTCGACCTGGTGTCCGAACGGCTGGCGGACCGCCGCTATCTGGTGGGGGANNACGGCCACTTCAAGTGCAACCGGTCGAAACTGGCCGAGGATCCGGTCCTGTGGGCCTACGCCCGCGACCTCTATCAGACCCCCGGCTTCGGCGACACCGTCGACTTCGACCACATCAAGCGGCACTACTACCGCGTGCACAGCGGGATCAACCCGACGGGCATCGTCCCCGCCGGCCCGGACCTGTCCGGCTGGCGGACTCCCCACCACCGGGAGCAACTCGGCGGTCGGCCCTTCGGCGACGGCACGCCTCCCGGGCCGCCGCCGGCCGACGAGCGGGTCCCGTCGGCCGGACAACCCTGAGCGGCGGCGGCGCGGGACAGCGCGGAGGAGCCGCCGCCCCGGCGCCGTGCGGCCATCGCGTGGGTTCATGCCTACCGTGGGCGCGCGTGGCCATCACGCCCCTGGCCGGGTGGACCGCCTCCGTTGTCCTCGAACAGGTCCCGGGCGCGTCGCAGCAGCGCCTCCCGTACGGCGTCCGGGGACAGGACCCGTAGCGGGGTGGCCAGACTGAGCAGGTACCCGGCGAGCCCGTCCGCGTCAGGGCCGCCGATCTCGGTGATGGTGGCGTCGGGGCCGTCCGGGCGGTGGGTGCCGACCGTCGGCGGGATCAGTCGCAGCGCCTGCTCCATGGGCATCGGGAGCCGGACCGTCACGCAGAGCGGGTACGTGCCGCCTGCGATGGACCGGGAGACGAGCAGCGCCGGATCTGGCGGATCGACGAACTCCACCGGCTGCCCGGTCGAAGCGAGTCCATCTCAAATGGGGCGTCGTCGGCCTGGTCGCCGCCCAGGCCTGGATGCTGACCCTGGGGGCCACCGAACCCGGGATTCCTCAGCCGGCCCCCGACAGGTAGAGGGTCCTGCTGGACCCTGCCGGTCATCCGTTCTGCCTGTGCACCTTGCTCTGAGCGAGGCACCTTGCTCAGAGAGAGCCGGGCCGGTTTCAGGGGCCGGGTACGGCGGGGCTCCGCTCACCGAGCCGCCGCGGTGGCGAACGGACCAGCTGCGCCTCCGCCTTGGTGACGGCCGCTGCCCACTCGTCAACCCAGCTCAGCCCAGTACCTTCGCGATCGCCAGCGCAATCCGCTCGATCCAGTTCACCGCGTTCGTGGCATCGGCCGCAGTGATGGGGCGGCGGCGCTTGAGGTGGTCGTCCTCCAGATCCGCGTAGTGGATCAGACGGCCCAGGACTCCTCGCCGAGGTGGATCCGTTGCTCGCCATCCGCGTTCACGGCCAGTTCGAAGCTCTCGAACCCCGGCTTTCCCTGCTGCTCCCACGCCTCCAGATCGTCCCAGAGGCGGCGCGGCCCGGACTGCACGACCTCGTACGCCGCGCGGCGGCCGGGCTCGTAGTCCGCCGTCGCCCAGCTCGTCACGCCCGTGTCATACAACCACAGTGTGTACGAGCCGTCGCCGTGATTGTCGGCCCGGCAGAACATCTGCGGGACCCGCACCCCGATCGCAAACATGTCGATCCAGCCGCCGACGCTGTCCGGTGACAGTGTCGTGGTGCTCCTGCTGCCGTCCGCCGGCCACGGCTGCTGCGGTTGCCGTCCTCGACGCCGAGCGCGTCGAGGGGGACTGTAAAACGAGCGGTG
>DOWQ01000779.1:0-120 GCA_003519485.1 Streptomyces sp.
TGCGTCGAGGTGGCCGCCTGCCCCGGCACGGTCCATGTGCGGGACTCCAAGGACACCTCCGGCCCCACCCTGGCGTTCACCCCGGACGCCTGGTCGGCATTCGTCGGCCATACCACCCGC
>DOWQ01000779.1:145-1951 GCA_003519485.1 Streptomyces sp.
GAATCCGGCGCTGACCCGCAACGGTGAACGGAGCCGCAGAGCAAGCTCGGCGGCCCCGCAAGTCCGATTACCCGTGGCGGCACAAGCTCCTGACAACTCGCCGCGGACTGCGAGGGGAAGCTGCGCGGGCACCGCCGTGCGGCGCCCGTGTCGGGCCGCCGCTGCGGCCCGGCGGGGTGTGCTGCCGGAGTACGGCACCCGGGTCGCCCTCATCAGCAGATGCGCGGCCCGAGGCGAAGGCGGACCGCGCCATGGCGACCGGCACCGTGCGGCAGTCCCCGTCCGAGACGCCCAGAACACCCGGAACGACCAAGAAGTCCAAGGCAACCAACAAGCCCGCATCGCCCAAGATGTCCGGGACGTCCCAAGCGTCCGAGGCCACTGATTCAGGCGCCGAAGCAGGTTCCGACGCAGGACCCGGCGCCGGTGCGCACCCCGCGCCCGCCGTCTCCCGCCGCCTTCCGCTGCCCCCGCTCCTCGCCGCGCTCGGCGTCGGGCTGGTGTTCTCGCTGCTGTGCGGGGTCGGGCTCGGCGCGTCCGGGGTCTCCTGGGCCGAGGTACTGCGCTACTTGCTGGCCGGGCTGACCGGCGGGGAGATCGGCGCCGACGAGTTCGCGGCGTACACGATCGTCTGGGAGATCCGCTTTCCCCGGGCCGTGCTGGCCGCCGTCGTGGGGGCGGGGCTCGCGTCCGTCGGCGTCGCCGTGCAGGCCATGGTCCGCAACGCCCTCGCCGACCCCTTCGTGCTCGGGATCTCCTCCGGGGCCGCGGTCGGCGCGAACGCCGTACTGCTCTTCGGGGCGCTCGGCGGCCTAGGCGTGTGGGCGCTGTCCACGGCCGCCTTCGGCTCGGCACTGCTGGCGATGATGCTCGTCTACGCGGCGGCCCGCACCCCGTACGGGCTGACGCCCCTGCGGCTGGTGCTCACCGGCACCGCCATGTACTACGGCTTCTCGGCGGTCACCACGCTCATGGTGTTCACCGCGGAGCGCGGTGAGGCCGCCCGCTCGGCCATGATGTGGCTGCTCGGCAGCCTGGGCGGGGCCACCTGGGGCTCCGTACCGATCGCCGCCGGGGCCGTGCTGGCCGGGCTCGGACATCTGTTCCTGTCCGCGCGCCGGCTCAACGCGCTCGCCATGGGTGACGAGACGGCCGCCGCGCTGGGCGTGGACGCGGGGCGGCTGCGCAGGGAGCTCTTCCTCACCTCGGCCGCCGTAACCGGGGCGGTCGTCGCCGTGAGCGGGGCGATCGGCTTCGTCGGGCTGATGGTTCCGCACATCACCCGGATGCTGGTGGGGGCCGACCACCGCCGGGTGCTGGCCCTCGCCCCGCTGATCGGCGCGGTGCTGCTGGTCTGGGTGGACATCCTGTCGCGGATCGTGCTGGCACCCGTCGAACTGCCGGTCGGGGTGCTGACCGCCGTGCTCGGCGTCCCGTGCTTCGTGCTGCTCATGCGGCGGCGCGGCTACACCTTCGGCGGTGGCGCCTGATGCGCGTCGACATCGACGGCCTGACGGTCGACGTCGCCGGCGCGCGGCTCGTCGAGGACATCACGCTGCGAGCCCCTGAGGGCCGGCTCGTCGGACTGGTCGGACCCAACGGCAGCGGCAAGTCGTCCCTGCTGCGCTGCGTCTACCGGGCCAACCGGCCGGCCGCCGGGACCGTCCGGCTGGACGGCGAGGACCTGCACCGGATGAGCGCGCGGGACGGCGCGCGGCTGCTGGCCGCGCTCCCCCAGGAGGCGTCGTTCGAGTTCGACTTCACGGTCGCCGAGGTCGTCGCCATGGGCCGGCTGCCGCACCAACG
>DOWQ01000779.1:1973-4046 GCA_003519485.1 Streptomyces sp.
CAGCGCGTGCTGATCGCCCGCGCGCTGGCGCAGGCGCCGCGCGTGCTGGTGCTCGACGAGCCGACGAACCACCTGGACATCGCCCAGCAGCTGGAGGTGCTGTCGCTCGTCCGGAACAGCGGGCTGACGGTGCTCACGGCCCTGCACGACCTGAACCTCGCCGCCGTCCACTGCGACCTGCTGTACGTCATCGCGCAGGGCCGGATCGTCGCTTCCGGCGCCCCGTACGACGTGCTGACGACCGAACTGCTGGCCGAGGTCTTCGGCGTACGGGCGCACCGCGTGCCGCATCCGGAGTCGGGCGCCGTGCAACTCCTGTTCGACCGTCTTCCCGCAGCCGCCGCCGGTTCGGCTGCTGCGGGGGAATCAGCCACTGCCGTTGGGCCCGCCGCCCCTGCCCCCGTCGCTTCTCCGGTCGTCCCCGCCGCTTCCGCAGCCGCCTTCCCAGCCGTCTCCATCACCCCCCGAGGAATCTCATGACCCCACGCGCCGGCCTCCCCGCCTCCGCCCTCGCCGTCTCCCTCGCCGCCGCCCTCGTCCTCACCGGCTGCGGCGCCGAAGTCGCCGGGGACGACGCCGCGGCCCGCGCCGACTCCGGCGGTCACTACCCCGTGACGGTGGAGAACTGCGGGGAGCGGACGACGTACGACGAGGCACCGCAGCGGGTCGTCACCAATGACATCGGCATCACCGAGATCATGTTCGCCCTCGGCCTGGAGAAGCACATGGCCGGTTACGTGATGCCGGACGACAAGGGCGACCTGACCGGCGTCCCTTGGAAGGACAGCTACGACAAGACCGAGTGGCTGTCGAAGAAGACCATCAACAAGGAGCTCGTGCTCGACGCGCACGCCGACCTCGTCTTCGCCGGCTGGAACTACGGCTTCGGCGAGGACCGGGACTTCACCCCCGCCTCGCTGCGCAAGCTCGACATCGGCTCGTATCTGCTCACCGAGTCCTGCCGCAACGGCGGGAACGGCAAGGCGCGCGGCGTGATGCCGCCGCTCAAGGCGCTCTACACGGACCTGGCGAACCTCGGGAAGATCTTCGACGTCGAGGACCGGGCCGGCGCCCTCGTCCGGAAGTTCCGGAAGCAGGTCGCCGAGGCGCAGGCCGGCGCCCCGCGCGGGGACGACCGCCCCAGCGTCTTCCTCTACGACGACGGCCGGGACAAGCCGTTCACCTCCGGGGCGTACGCCGGTCCGCACGACATCATCACCAAGGCCGGCGGCGACCACGTCATGAAGGACCTCAAGGACAGCTGGACGACCGTCGGCTGGGAGACCGTCGTCGAGCGCGACCCGGAGGTCATCGTGATCAACGACTACGGGGACACCAGCGCCGAGCAGAAGAAGGACTTCCTGATGTCCTACCCGCCCCTCTCCGGAGTCTCAGCGGTCAAGAACGACCGCATCTTCGTTCTCGACTACGCGGACCTCGTGGAGAGCCCGCGCAACCCCGCCGCAATCGCCTCGCTCGCCCGCTATCTGCGGGGCGCGACCGCCGGCTGACGGGACTCATACACTGGCCCTGTGGTGACCACCGACTGGCAGAGCGACCTCCGACGGCGCGGGTACCGGCTGACCCCGCAGCGGCAGCTCGTGCTGGAGGCCGTCGACAAGCTGGGGCACGCCACCCCGGACGAGATCCTGACCGAGGTGCGGCGCACCGCCGGCGGCGTCAACATCTCCACGGTCTACCGCACGCTGGAGCTGCTGGAGGAGCTGCTGCTGGTCAGCCACGCGCACCTCGGGCACGGCGCGCCGACGTACCACCTGGCCGACCGGCACCACCACATGCACCTGGTGTGCCGGGACTGCTCGGACGTCATCGAGGCGGACGTGTCCCTGGCGGGCTCCTTCATCAGCCGGCTCCGGGAGACCTTCGGTTTTGACACCGACATGAAGCACTTCGCGATCTTCGGCAGGTGTGCCTCCTGCTCGGCGGCCCTGAAGGACGGCGAGGGCGACGACAGCGGTGACGGCGAGGGCGGCGCTGGTGGCAGTGGCGGTGGCGGTGCCGGCGAGGGCGGCGGCCACAGCGCGAACGGCTCAGCGGGCAAGGGCCGCAGCG
>DOWQ01000542.1 GCA_003519485.1 Streptomyces sp.
CCCCCCGGAGCCCCGCGCCCGCCCGGGCTCCGCGCCCCGTGGCGCACCGCCCCTCGCACAGGAGAACCCCTATGAGAGTCCTCGGCTTCGGTGACAACATCGTCGACCGATTCGTCGACCGCGGTATCGACTATCCGGGTGGCAACAGCGTCAACGTGGCCGTATTCGCCCGGCGGCTGGGCGTGGCGGCCGCTTACCTCGGGGTCTTCGGCGACGACGACCTCGGACGCTTTCTGCGCGAGTCCATCACCGCACAGGAGGTGGCCGTCGACCACTGTGTCGTACGCGCGGGCGAGAGCGGCCTGTCGACCCTGCGCGTCGACGACGGCGAGCGCGTGTTCCTCGGCTGGAACGGCGGCGTCACGGTACGGGAACCGCTACTGCTCGACGCCGAACTGGTCGAATACGTGTCGACGTTCGACCTCGTGCACTCCAGCGTGTACTCCCGGAGCGAGAGCGAACTACCCGAGCTCGCCAGGTCCGGCCCGCTCGTGATGTTCGACCTGTCGAGCGAGGACGAATACCGCACTCCCTCCTATCTCGACCGCGTCTGCCCGCATGCGGACCTGGTCCTGCTGTCCTGCTCGCATCTCGACGAGGCCGCCACGCACGCTCTCCTGGCGGACGCCGTAAACCGGGGTGCCGGCATGGCGCTCGCCACCCGTGGCGTCGACGGAGCGATCGTCCGCACGGGCCGATGCGGCGTCACCGCGCCCGCACGTGGCTTGGGCGGCACGAGACCGCTCGCCGACACCATGGGCTGCGGTGACGCGTTCCTCGCCGGATTCGCTGTCTCCCTGGTTCGCGAGGGATGGTCCGCGGACACCCCGCTTGAGCGGAAGGTGATCGAGCGCGCACTGCATGACGGAGCCGACGCCGCGTACGAGCAGTGCTTCGTCGAAGGAGCCTTCGGCCACGGCCGGCCCTCCGGGCGGCCCGGCCGTGTCTAGCATGTGGCGAGCTCTCGACCAGGAGAAGTGAGGTACGGATCCCATGCCAGCAGACCGGGGCCGCCCGTCGGGGCCGCCGACGATCTCAGAGGTGGCTGCCGAAGCCGGCGTCGGCCGCGCGACCGCGGCGCGCACGCTCGGCGGATACGGGTACGTCAGCCCCGAGCTGAAGGAACGGGTGCTCGCGGCGGCCGAGAAGCTCGGCTACCGCGCGAACACGCTGGCGCGGAGCATGTCGACCGGGGTGAGCCACACACTGGGAGTCATCGTCGCGGACATCGGCAACCCCTTCTTCGCGGGCATGGTGCGTGGCATCTCCGACGCCTCCCGCGCGCGGGGGTTCGACACCATCGTGCTGAGCACGTACGAAGACCTCGGCGAGGAGATCGCGGCCACGAACGTGCTGATCGACAAGCGTGTGGACGGCGTCATCGTCGCGTCGGCCGCTGTCGGCCGCGGCGAGGTCACGCACATCCGCACGGCCCTGGACCGGGATGTCCCGGTCGTGCTGGTCGACCGGGCGATCGCCTCCCTCGACCTCGACACCGTCGTCATCAACAACCGGGACGCGGCGCGCGAAGCCGTCGAGATGCTCATCGCGGCCGGGCACCGCCGCATCGGTTTCGTCTGGGGGCCACCGGTGGCGCAAGCGCCGGCGACCCGGCGGGAACTGCTCGCCGAGGCGTCCCGCAACCTGTGGACGGACGGGGAGCGACTGCGCGGATACCTCGACGCGCTGGACGATGCGCGCATCCCCTTCGACCCCGAGCTGGTGATGGCCGGGCCCAAGACGGAAGAGCACGCGACCGAGGAAGTCGTCCGTATGCTCACGCTCCCCCACCGCGCCACCGCACTGTTCTGCACGGAGACCGACGCGGTGACGGGTGCGCTGCGGGCCGTGCGGGCGCAGAAGCTGTGCTACCCTGGCGACCTGTCGCTGATCGGCTTCGACGACAGCTCCTGGGCGGCGGTCATGGACCCGCCCCTCACGATGATCGAGCAGCCTGTGCAGCAACTCGGCGCCAAGGCGGCGGAAGTGCTGATCGACCCGCTCGAAGGAGCGGAACCCCGCCACGAGACGCACACGCTCCACGCACGCCTCGTCGTACGCTCCTCGGTCGCCCCGCCACCCGCATCCTGACCGTGGCCCCGCCGAACAGAACCGTTCAATACTTTCAGGGTGATGGGATGTCGGCAGTGTGCGCTCCGACCGGTCACTCCGACGAACCTCATCAAACGTCGGCCACCCCGGTGCGTGGCCGCTGATGACCGACCTGCGACAGGCCCACGATGCCGCTCGCGCGATCGCGGTGGCGGCCCTGGGGCGCGATCCCGGGCCCATGGCCACCGCTGAGAGCAGCTCCCACCACGTCTACGTCAGCTCGGACGTCGTCGTGAAGATCATCGATGCCGCCGACCACTCGCGGCTGAACAGGGAGATCGCGCTCGCGCCCCGCCTGCCCACCGGCCTCACGGCCCCGCTGCTCGACAGCGGGCTCCACCAGCTGGAGACGCGCGAGGTTCGCTATGCCTGCTACGCCCGTATGCCGGGAGCGGCCCCCGGTATGGGCATGCCGGGTCTGGACGGTGCGACCGCACGCTCGTTGGCGGAGGAAGCAGTCCAGCGGCTCGACCGGCTGCACAGCTGGACGCCTGCGGGCCACGCAGACCGGACACTGAGAGAACCTCTCGACCACGGCGGGTTCACCGGCCGGGCCGCGCTCTTCGCCGAGGTGGAGAACCTCACCGCCCTCGACCGGCACGGAGCCGTACCTCCCCGGCTGCTCGACGGCCTGACGGCGATCGCGGAGCGCGCGCCGCTGCACGCACGGGCCGTCGTCCCGGTTCACGCGGACTGCCACTGGGGCAACTGGCTCGCGCGCGACCGAAGCGTGACGGCCCTGCTGGATTTCGAATGGGCCCGCTTCGGCGAACCGGTCGACGACTGGTTCTTCCTTGCCCGGTTCAGCGGCCCGCACATGGAGACCGTTCTCGACGTCATAGCCCGTGCGACGGCGACCTCTCCGGAAACCCTCCGAGCGGAATGCGAGGTTCGCGAGGCGACTCACCTCGCCTCCGACCTCCGCGCCGCGTTCGAACAACCCGATGCCCCCGCGCGGATGGCCGTGGCCGCGGACAGGCTCCGCGAACTGGAGGAACTCGTCGTCGGGCGCTACTGGTGGCGCCACACCCGATGACGCCGGTTGCGGTGAGCATGTGGTGTCCACTCCGGGTTCTGGCCGAACTCTCTTGACGCGTCACTATGCCTAGTGTCTCGTGATTCCGTT
>DOWQ01000338.1:0-2577 GCA_003519485.1 Streptomyces sp.
GGCGGCCGGCCCGGCGGCGGCCGGTCCGGCGGGCTCGGCGGCTCCGCGCCGCAGGTGGCCCGCTGGCTCGGTGACATCCGCACGTACTTTCCCACCCCCGTCGTGCAGGTCATGCAGCGGGACGCGATCGACCGGCTCGGGCTCTCCGCGCTGCTGCTGGAGCCGGAGATGCTGGAGGCCGTCGAGCCGGACGTCCATCTGGTGGGCACGCTGCTGTCCCTCCACAAGGCGATGCCCGAGACCACTCGGACCACCGCTCGCGCCGTGGTCCGCAAGGTGGTGGCGGAGCTGGAGCGGCGGCTCGCCACGCGCACCCGGGCGACGCTCACCGGGGCGCTCGACCGCTCGGCCCGGATCAGCCGTCCGCGCCACCGTGACATCGACTGGGACCGCACGATCCGGGCGAACCTCAAGAACTACCTCCCCGAGCGACGCACGATCGTGCCCGAGCGGCTGATCGGCCACGGGCGCTCGGCGCAGGCGGTCAAGAAGGAGGTGATCCTGTGCGTGGACCAGTCGGGGTCCATGGCGGCGTCCGTCGTCCACGCCTCCGTCTTCGGCGCCGTGCTGGCCTCGATGCGGTCGATCGCCACCCGGCTCGTCGTCTTCGACACGTCCGTCGTCGATCTCACCGACCAGCTCGACGATCCGGTGGACGTGCTGTTCGGCACCAGGCTCGGCGGCGGCACGGACATCAACCGCGCCCTCGCGTACTGCCAGTCGCGGATCACCCGGCCCGCCGACACGATCGTCGTGCTGATCAGTGACCTCTACGAGGGCGGCATACGCGACGGGATGCTGAAGCGGGTCGCCGCCATGCAGGCGTCGGGTGTGCAGTTCGTGGCGCTGCTGGCGCTGTCCGACGAGGGCGCGCCGGCCTACGACCGGGAGCACGCCGCCGCGCTCGCCTCCCTCGGCGCACCGGCGTTCGCCTGCACCCCCGACCTGTTCCCCGAGGTGATGGCCGCGGCCATCGAGAAGCGTCCGCTGCCCGTCCCGGACACGGTGGCACCGCGGTGACAGCCGGGCGGGCCCCCTCGTCAGGAGGAGGCCCGCCCGGCGGACCGCGAGTGCCGGTACTGCTACCGCTGCCGTCTGCGGACCGCGAGTGCCGGTTGCGGTCCGGGAACGCGGTCGCTGATCGCGGTCGCGGTGTGCAGCGGGGCAGCGGACGGCCCGTGCTACACGTTCGGGACGCGGAGTTTTTTCCAGCTCGTATTGCCCGGAATGCCGTCCGCGTCCTTGCCGGAGTAGCCGAGCTTGCGCTGCCACGCCGCGTAGGACTTCTTGTCGACGTCGGTCCACCGAGGGCCCGGGCCCACCGAATAGTGCCCGCAGCCCTCGGCCACGAGGCGCTTCCCCATCGCCGTGATCACCTTGCTGTTGCGGCCCTCCCGGAAGAAGTCGGCCCCCGGGAACGGCTCGTACGTGACGGGTGGCTTCGGCGCCGGCTCGGACGGGCCGTCCGGCTTCTTGCCGAGCCGCTTGGCGATCCGGTTGCGCATGGTCGACATCGAGAAGCCCCGCGGGTCTATCTTGCCGGGCTGCCATTCCAGGTGGCCGATCACGGACCGGTGGTTCCAGCCGTGCGCGCGGCAGATGGCGGCCGACACCTTCTCGATCGCCAGCTTCTGCTCATCCGGCCACGGATCCTTCCCGTCACCGAGGTTGATGCACTCGAAGCCGTAGAAGCGCCGGTTGCCGTCGGTGTCGGCCTCGTTGTCGTCCGGCAGCGAGGACGACTCGTTGATCACCGCTCTCAGTACGTCGCCGTCGCCCAGACCGGCGTGGTTGGCGCGGCCGTTGCCGACCAGGTGGACCGCGCCCGACTTGTCGATGACGCCGTGGCACAGCGGGCCCGGCAGGGACGAGTGGCCCTCGTAGCAGAGCTCCACCGAGCTGCTGGTGCCCTTGGTGACGGTGTGATGGATCATCACGCCGTTCACGGGTCCCCAGGAGCCCTTGTGGTTGCGGTTGTGCGAGCGCCAGTTGCGGTACTCATGGACTTCCAGACCCTCGTCGCGCAGCGCCTTGACCAGTCGGGAGGCGCTCAGGGGCGTTGCCATGGTGGGGTACTCCTCTCAGAGCTTGCGGACGTGCGGACCGTGCAAAGTCAAGAAACCGGCCTGACGACGTACGCGGCGGCGTCGACAGGCCCGGCCGGTCAGCGACCCGGCCGGTCCGGCCGGCCGGGCCGCCGCAGCCGTTACGCGCCCTCCGCCGTTCCCGTACCGCCGCCGGCCGGCGGCGCACCGGAGTCGGCCGCTGCCGCCGCCGCCCGCGCCTCCTCCTCGGCCTGTGCCTCCGCCGCCAGCGCCTCCTTGTCCGCGAACGGAACCGGGGTGGCCAGTGGACCGAAGTGCATCCGCAGGTCCGAGGCGGAGTCGTCGCCGAACACCCATGCCAGCGGTGCGTAGTGCACCTGGATGCCGGCAGGGGCCTGGAGGAGCGGCCTGCGCGCCGCGTCCGTGGGCCACTCGACGGAGCCGGTGGCCGTACGGGCGGGGATCAGCCAGTGGTCCCCGGACCGGTAGCTGCCGTCGGCCGCGAAATACACCTCGACGCCGTCCTCCAGCG
>DOWQ01000338.1:2593-5860 GCA_003519485.1 Streptomyces sp.
CCCTCCTGCTGGTCCCAGCGCCGCAGATACGGGTGCAGCTCCGGGCGCCGGCCGACGCCCGGCTCCGGCTCGCCCGACAGCCGTACCCGCCGGCCCGGCAGGTCCAGCTCCTCCACCCGCAGCAGCGGCAGCGGCTCGCCGCGGCTGGTGCAGGCGGTGTCGGTCAACTCGACCCAGTCGCCCACGTCCAGATCGAGCTTGTCGTCGCCGCCGAGCGAGGCCAGCTCCACCCAGGTGCCGTCGAGCTCGTCGACCGCGAAGGTCACCGAGCCGTTCTCCCGGGACCACTTGAAGGTCGCGTCCTTCGCCGTGCCGCCCTCGTGGACCTCCACCCGGTACAGCTGGTTCTCCGGCCCCCGGTAACGGGCGTCCGGCTTGACCAGGCACGGGTCCTCGTCCGCGTGCTCAGGCCGCTCGCTGCGCGCCGCCAGCCGGGACTTCGGGGCCTGGGCGTCCGCCCACTTCCGGAAGGCATCCCGGAGGACGTTCTTGTCGGTGGCCTCCTCGACCGCCAGCGCCGACCCCTCCAGGGGCAGCACCTGCCAGACCACCTTCGTACGGGCCGCGGTGTCGGGCATCGCGGAGCCGAGCGCGACCTCCCGCAGCGCCGGGTCCTCGGCCGCGGTGACCGAGCGCTCCCACACCTTCAGATAGGCCAGGAAGGGGAACTGGGTGGGCAGCCGGTCCGCGGGCCGCTCCGGGTCCCGGTGGCCGTCGGGCTGGTCCCAGTACGTCCAGGTGGCGGGCGTCTCGGCGGGCGCGTCGCCGTCCTCGGAGTCCGTGTCGCTGCCGCCGTGGTCGTCCTCGACGGGCGTGCCGGGCAGCGGCCGGCTCGCGTCGCACAGGATGCCGTCGACGTAGTAGCGGCCGCCGCCGATGGACAGGTCGTCCAGCTCGCGGTTGCCGGCGAGGAACTGGACCGCGAAACCGGTGGCTCCGGCGGGGCCGCCGTGCCGGCCGATCAGATCGGAGGCGATCGTACGGGCCTGGTGCAGCTGGATCGCGGCCTGCTCGTTGGCGTCGGCGTCGAGCTGGACGCGGCCCTGCTGCGCGATCACGCCTGAGTAGTGCCGGTCCGGCCGGAAGGTGTTGC
Source organism: Streptomyces sp. (assembly GCA_003519485.1). Taxonomy (GTDB): domain Bacteria; phylum Actinomycetota; class Actinomycetes; order Streptomycetales; family Streptomycetaceae; genus Streptomyces. The sequence goes on from DOWQ01000338.1 coordinate 3,687, forward strand.
GGGAGAGGTCAGCGTGCATGGAAGGGGTCCCCCTCGGAGGTTCGTACGTCTGCGGGTCAGCGTGGTCTGCGGGTCTGCTCTACGGGTCTGCGGGGCGCGCGTCCGCCGTCCTGCGGATCAGCGGCCGGTACGCGGGTCGGCGCCGCGGTGACCGGTCCGCGAAGTCCGCGGGTGCCGGCTCGGGGCGCGTCCGTACGGGCATGCGCAGGCGAATGCCCGTACGGACGGTTCCGCGTACGAACGCGGACGCGCCCCGCGCCCGCGGCGCGGCCGGGTGTCAGGTCACATGGATCACTCCGGCGTCAGTCCCGGCCGGTGCGTACTCGGCGAGCCGTGCGCGCAGGCTGTCCTCGCGCTGCGGCTGGTAGAGGTCGTGGAACATGCCCATCTCGGAGCCGTCCTCGGCCCCCCGCGCGATCTCGTCCGCGCACCCCGGCGCGAGCTGCCCGTACGCAGGCGTCCCGTACCGCTCGCTGGTGAACAGCGGCCGCACCCGGCCGGCCTCGTCCGGGTCCGCCCCGTCCGGCCGGCAGCGGAACCGCCTCGGTGTGCGGGAGCCGGGCGGCACATAGCTGAACCGCAGGCAGCCCACGCCGCGCCGGGCCACATGCATCCGCCCGGTGAAGATGCTGTTCTCGCCGATCCGCACGGCGTGCGTGTGCACTTCACCGATCACGGTCGTGCGGTACGCGTGCAGCACCGCGTGCGCGTGGCGGCAGTCCGGGGCGGACAGCGCCGGCAGGTCGTGCCCGGTGGCGTCCAGGATGCTGTCCCGGATGTGGACGGCCAGCGGATCGGTGTTCACCTCGTCGCCGATCACCTCGATGGTGCCGAGGACACTCCGGTCGATCTGCACGCACACCGTGGTGCGGTCCAGGACGAGGCTCGGCTCCTCCGGCGAGTGCGGCTCGCACTGCGGCTCCAGCGACCAGCCCGGCACGAGCGTGCAGTGCCGCAGGACGAGGGTGCCGACCGGGCCGCTGACATGCAGCCCGCGCCCCGCGACCAGCAGGCCGTCGAACACGATGCGCGGCTCCTCGCCGCGCTCGCAGCCCTCCGCGGCCCGGATGTTGAGCGCGTCGGGCCGGTTGCTGTACCAGTCCAGCAGCCGGATCACCGGCCGCGTCCCCTCGGCGGCGCGCACCTCCAGCCGGTCGCCGGACTCGAGGTCGAAGTCCAGCTGCTCCTGGTAGGCGCCGCTGTGGGTGATCTCGATGATGCCGTCGGGGCCGCACCGCCCCGCCCGCCGGTCGTTCCGCCAGGCGCCGTACGCGTCCATGATCCGCTGGTACGTCCGGCCGGGCCCGACCCGGTAGACCTTCGCGGACGGCGGGGTGACGCGCTCGCGCGGGTACTCGCCGCCGCCGATGTCGTCGCCGGACGCGTAGTGGTAGTCGACCCAGACGCCCTGCCGGGGCGCCGAGCGCGCGCCGAAGGCCAGCCGGCCGAGCTCCGGGTCGACCGCCACCTGCCCGCGCTTGGGCCGGTACCGCCAGTCGGAGAGGTCGGCGACGACGATGTCCGACAGCGGCACCGGCTCGTCCCGTCCGTCCCGCCGGACCACGAAGCTCTTGCCGGGCCCGTAGTAGTCGGCGAGCCGGTCCGCGAGCTGCCTGCGCCGGATGTACGCCGGGACGTTGTCGACCGTCGCGATGTGCGCGGCCGACGGCTCCGGCTCGGGCTTGGTCAGCAGCGGGGTGTCGTTGCCGAGGATGGAGAAGGTGTAGAGGTGCCGGGCCCGGTCGATGCAGTACGCGGGCGAGCTCGTCACGGAGTACGGCTTGAGCCGCCAGACGAACAGGCCGACCCCGGCCGGGGTGTGACCGCCGGGCGTGCGGCGCGAGTCCGCACGCCGTACGTCCACCGACCGCGCCACCGTCCCGAACGGCCCGCCCGCCAGGTCGAGGGCCGACTCGTCCCGCAGGTCCACGAGCCGGCCGCGCCCGCTCCGGCGCGCGTTGACGGCCTCGGTGCCCGAGCCGTACAGCTTCACCGGCTGGAAGTGCGAGACGAGCCGGGAGAACTCCACGGCCCGCGCGGGCCGGCCGGCGACCGACTCGGACAGCTCCTCCAGCAGTGGCAGCGTGCCCTTGCGCCGCCGGTTGGCGACGGTCGCGGCGACGTCCCGGCGGGGCGCGAGCGCCTCGGCCAGCCGCTGCCGGGACGCACTCGGC
>DOWQ01000302.1 GCA_003519485.1 Streptomyces sp.
CGGTGCGCCCGCCGCGGGCGGCGGCGCGTCCGGCTGCCCGGCACCGGGCCCGTAGCCGCCGGCCTTGCCCTTCTTGTCGTACGCCGAGCCGGGGAGCTTGTCCGCGTACGCCGCGTGCACCCGCTTCTGGTAGGCGGTCAGGCTCGAACCGTCCTTGCCGACCGCCCGGGTGGCGTCCTTGTCCAGCGGCAGCACACGGTTGCCCCGTTGCACGTACCAGGCGTCGATCTGCGGTTCGCGGAACACGGTCCCGCCCCGGAGCTTTCGGGCGCCCGCGGCGGCGTACCGCGTCTCGTCATCGCCGGTGGCGATGTTCACCACCGTCCAGCCGGCACCGGTGCGAGCCGTCCACACCGAGGCTTCCTGGCCGTCCGACGACACCGCCCTGCTGGCGTAGAACTCGAGGTTCGCCACCGGTACGGAGACGGTGCCCGGCTCGGCCGCGACGAAGTCGGCGCTGAGCATGTGGACGGGCACGGCCGAGCCCTCGATCCGGGGGTCGGCCTCGGCCCGGGCGACCGCGCCCTCCCGGGCGAAGAAGTCCGACAGGGTGATCAGGGTGTCCGGATCCGCGGCCGTCTGGCGGGACGCGCCGAGATCGGCACGGTCCGGTGCCGCGGGGGACGGGGGGCCGGCCGCGTTGGCTATCTGCGGGGTGATGGCGAGGAGAACGCCGGCGAGGACACCGGTGGCGCCGAGGCGGGCCGTCCTCGCTGTGAGCCGGCGCCGCGGAGCGGGGCTGTGCGCGGCCGTGCTGCCCGCGGAGATCCTGTTCAGCACGGTCATCACGCTCCGATCCGGTACAGCGAGTGGGTCCAGGAGAACTCGTAGTTGTCGACGTACCAGTCGTGCGACGCCCAGTTGTAGCGGTGGCTGTCCGGCCAGGGGTCGCCCCAGTAGACCCAGTTGTCGGCGGTGTCGTAGCCGTAGAGCAGGTGCATGTGGCCGCCGCCGGAGGACCACTGGATGCGGGTCTCGATCGGACGGTTGGCGTTGATCTCGTTCTGCACCGTGCCGTAGTACAACCAGCCGCTGACGTACGACCCCGGGCTGACCCCCGCCCAGGAGAGGCCGGTCTGCACATTGCCGAGGGTGGCCTGGGAATTGGGGCAGTCGTAGCCCTGCACCCGGTCGAACGCGGCGTTGCAGAACTGGTTCTGGGTGTAGTACTTGCCGAACCAGGCAGCGGCGGTGTTGCCCGCCGCGGCCCAGCACCAGTTGCTCCGCTGCTGCGCCTGCATGGTCATGTCCAGTCGCTTCGCGGCGTTCGCAGCGGTCCGGCTCTGCGACCGGTCGTCCGGCGCGGCGGTCGCGGTGACGGCTGACGAGGCCAGCAGCGCCGCCGCGACGGCGGCGACGACGGAGAACCGTCCGACGGCCGTTCGGCCTGCTCGTGGGTTGCGAGTCATGGCACCTTCTCGGGAACGGTGGGAATCGGGGGACGTCCGGGAACGGTGAGGACGTCCGGGAACGGTGAGGTGGGGGTGCTCCGGGACGGGATGTGGGGAACGGCGGGGCGCACCGGGCCGCCCGGCCGAAGCGGGGCTGCCAGGTGCACCGGACCCGGTGCCGGCGGTGGGGTGGGCCGGCCCGGAGGTTGATGAGGAGCATCCGACGTTGTCGAGAACAGGTCAACACGCTTCAATGGCGGGCAACGCGGTGATGTGAACGGCGCGGGACGGGATGTGAACGCTGACCGGCCGGTGCGCACGGATACCGCGCCCCGCCCGGCTCGGGACCCCGGGCGGCCGTCGTGAACATCCACAGGAAAGGCACGTCATGAGCCGGAACACCGCGCAGCCGAACGCGGCCGAAACGCCACTGGCGCGGGCGCTGCGCACCGGCCCGTTCCCGCTGGCTCTGCGTACCGCCCTGGCCGCCCGGGGGCTGGCCCTGCACCGCGTACAGCATCGGCTCGCCCAGCGCGGGGTGCGGGTCGGAGTGACCAGTCTCAGCTACTGGCAGCAGAGGACGCGCCGGCCGCGACGCCCCGACTCACTGCGCGCCGTCCGGATGCTCGAAGAAGTACTCGAGCTGCCCGCGCAGTCCCTCCTCCGGCTGCTGGAGCCGGCGGCCACCGACACGGACGACCGGCCCGCGGGGCGTTCCTATCGCACGCTGCTGGACGAGGCCGGCGTCCTGCACCGGCTGCTGGCCGAACTCGGCGCGCCCACTGACGGAGGGCTGCACACGATGTGCCACCTCGAGCGGGTGGACATCGGCCCGGACCGCACCCTCCAAAGGCACCGGTCCCAGCACGTCGTACGCGCGCACCGCGACGGGACGGACTGCTATCTCGCCATCCACCGCGGCGAGCAGGGTGGCGAGCCGGGCCGCGTCACCGTGCGGGCGACCGAGAACTGCCGGGTGGGACGGGTGCGCTGGAGTCCGGAGGCGGAGGTGGTCGTCGCGGAATTGCTGTTCGACACGCGGCTGCGCTCGGGCGACACGCACGTCTTCGGATACGCATTCGAGGACGGCACGGGCGGGCCGAGCACGGAGTACTTCCGCGGGTTCCCCTTCGCCGGCGGGCAGTACGTGCTGCAGGTGCGCTTCGACGCGGAGGCTCTGCCGGTGCGCTGCGGCAGCTTCACGCGGAGCTCACCGGGAGCGTCCTCCACTGGGCGGCGCGAGCTGACCCTCAACGGCTCGCAGCGTGCGGTGCATGTGGCGGAACCGGACATCCGGGCGGGCATTCTGGGGATCGACTGGTCCTGGTCGTGAGCGCGGGCCCCCGCCGTGACCTGCTCGGACAGCGGCCGGAGCCGTGCCCGGGCTGTGCCTGACCGGGACCGTGCCACAGCCGGAGCCCGGCCAGGGCAGCGATACGGGGACAGGAGGCACCGCACCGGGGCGGGTCAGGGCGGCGGTGCGGGACAGATCGGTGCGGGGCACGAGTGGTGCGGGAGGGGTGCGGGCGGGCCGGTGCCGGCATCACTGCCCGCGCGGGCCTCAGCCCGGTGAACCGGCTCGGGCGCCGGCGCCCGGCTGCGCGCCGGGCGGCCGTTCCTGGCCGTGC
>DOWQ01000658.1 GCA_003519485.1 Streptomyces sp.
CCTGGTCCTTCCAGCAGGCAGGCGTCTCCATACCCCGCACCTCGCAGGCGCAGGCGAATGTCGGGACCCGGATCAACTCCCAGAGTGCTCTCAAGCCGGGCGACCTGATCATCATGCGCAGCGACCTGAGCCATGTCGGCTTCTACGCCGGCAACGGGCAGATCCTGCACGCCCCGAAGCCCGGTGCCACGGTCCGCTACGAGGCGATCAGCACGAGCGGCATGCCCTTCATGTGGGGCGTTCGCATCTGAACTCGCTCAGGTTTGGCCGGGACGATCAATAGCGTTCCAGACGCTACGCACTGCTGACGCTTGCCACGAAAGCTGCAGAACCGGGTAGTGACGTGCGTGATGGTGTCACCGCTTCTGCTTGCCCGTTTCCCGTACGTGGTCAGCACGAACCAGGTCAAATCCGCGAGCGGATGACCGGACAGCCCCCGGGTTGCCTGGGCGTCAGTCCTGACGACCATTCATGAGAAGCATGTGCTGCGTCCTGACCGTCATGGTCACGTCACGCGCTCCTCCCGTGCGGTGCTTGGCTACTCGGCCAACTGAAAACCTAAGGCGCCTAGGAGATAGGGTGTGGAGGCAACGTCGGCCCGACATCCGTTCACTGGGATCGCGGCCGGGCCCGCACTCCTGGAAAGGTCCTTGCCTTGTCGGCTGACATCAGCCAGGTCGTTGGTTCGGGATCACTGCTCCTGGCTGCTCCCATTGCACTCGCTGCCGGAGCCATCACCGTCGCTTCGCCGTGTTGCCTGCCGCTCGTACCTGGCTATCTCTCCTACGCCACAGGTATGACCGCCGCTGACGTCGATGCCGGACACACCTCCACAGGCCGATACGCCAAGCACCGGGCCCTTCTGGGCACCGCACTCTTCGTGCTTGGATTCGCAGCCCTGTTCACCGCCTACGGCGCTCTGTTCGGAAGTCTCGGCAACGTTCTCCTCGTCCACCAAGAAGTGCTGAATCGCATCCTTGGTGGACTCACGATCGCGCTCGGATTGCTGTTCATGGGCACACTGGAGCGGATTCCCCTGCTGTCGCGTACGCTCCGCCCGCGTTTCACGCCACGCGTCGGCCTGGCGGGCGCACCGCTACTGGGAGTGATGTTCGGCCTGGGGTGGACGCCGTGCATCGGCCCCACACTGGCCACCGTGCTTTCCCTCTCTCTGAGCACTGGCTCCTCCGGGCGCGGCGCCCTGCTGTCCTTCCTCTACGCCCTGGGGATCGGCATACCGTTCCTGATCTTCACCATGGCCCTGGGCAAGAGCATGCGAGCTGTCGACTTCGCCCGCCGCCACGCCCGCGCCGTCATGCGCATCGGTGGCGCCCTTCTCGTGACCGTCGGGATGGCCCAGGTCACGGGCCTGTGGAGCTTGGTGATCAACCATATGCAGACCTGGATCAGCGGCTACCAGCTCCCCCTGTGATTATCACCGCGCCCGTACGCCGTCACTCCCCATACAAAGGACTCCCGATGCCCCTGCGCTTCCGTCCGATCGCTACCGCTACGGCCCTCTTGCTCGCAGCCGCGTTGACCGGCTGCTCGGAGGGGTCCTCCGAACCCTCCGAGGCGCCTGCGGATGTCGGCCACATCCACGGCCTGGGTACCAATCCCGCGGACGGCAAGCTCTACGTCGCCACTCACCAGGGGATCATCGTGGTGAACGAGGACGGCACGTCGAAGCGTGTCAGTGACAATGCCGATTACATGGGCTTCACCGTGGCCAAGGCCGACACCTTCCTCGGCAGCGGCCACCCCGCACCAGGCGGCGACGGCCCCCCGAACCGTGGGCTGATCGAGAGCACGGACGCCGGAAAGACCTGGAAGACCCGCTCTCTTGGCGGCGAAGTCGACTTCCACGCCCTGGAGTACGCCCACGGCATGATCTACGGCTACGACAGCACCAACGGGATGCTCAGGGTCAGCAAGGGCGGCACTACGTGGGACGAGCGTGCCCAGCTCGCCGCTGTGGACATCGCAGTCAGTCCCAAGGACCCCGACACGGTCCTTGCCACCACCGAGGACGGCATCGCCAAGAGCACTGACGGCGGCAAGACGTTCACCACCGGCGCCTCACCCGTCATGGTCTTCATCTCATGGGCGGAGGACGACGCGCTGTACGGCATCTCTACCACGGGCGCCCTGAGCCGCAGCGCCGACGGCGGCGAGACCTGGGAGGCGGCCGGCAGCGTGCCCGGCGGCCAGCCCCAAGCCCTCACTGCGCTCGACGACAAACACCTGCTGGCCGCCAGCCAGGGGGGCGTCTACGAATCCCGTGACGGCGGAGAAACATTCACAGAACGTCTCTCGACCTCGGAAGACTGAACAACGGCTTTATACGGTGACTGCGGGAGTCGTTTAAAAATGACTGCCAAGGTGTTCTACGACCACTTTACTTTACGCCAGGGGGCAAATGCTGAGGAACACTGCTGTCTGCCTCTGAGCAGGCGGAGGCCGTCGCCGGAACTGCAGACGGCAGGGGAAGAAGCCTGCTCGTGCACTGCCCGATGCTTGTCGCCGGTAGACTTGCCGAGTGATCAAACTACCGCCGCCGCGGGTCCGGCTTGCGCTCCTCGTTGTGCTGCTA
>DOWQ01000484.1 GCA_003519485.1 Streptomyces sp.
CCGCCCGGACAGCAGCCGCCCGGTGCCGTGCCGCCGCCGGCCCTGGCTCCGTAAGGTCAGCCGGGCGGAAGCCCCGGCCAGCAGCCGGCTCCGGCTCCGTACGGTCAGGTGCCGGGCCAGCAGCCGCCGGGCGCCCCCGCTCCGTACGGTCCGCCCGGCCAGAGCCAGCCACCGCCCGGTCAGCAGGGTCGGCCCGGTCAGCCGGGCCAGTACGGCGCGTACGGTCCGCCGCAGGGCGCGGCCGGTCCCGCCGCCGGTCTGAGCGCGGCGCTCGAGAAGTACCGGGAGGTGCCCACCGGCCGGCGCTGGACCCTGCAGAACCAGCAGCTGGTCCGCATCGACCTCGGCTCCGACGGGCAGCCGGTGCTCGCCCGGCAGGGCAGCATGGTGCTCTACCAGGGCAAGGTCGACTTCAGCTACAAGGGCGCGGGCTTCAGCGGCCGCATCGTTGGCGGTGCCACCGGCCAGGAGATGCAGCTGATGCGCTGCACGGGCCGCGGCCAGGTCTTTCTCGCCGAGAACGGCGCGCAGATCCACCCGATCGAGCTCCAGGGGGACGCGATCTGCGTCTCCGCCGAGAACGTCCTCGCCTTCGACGAGTCGCTCCAGCACGAGGTGCGCCGGATCGAGGGGCACGGAATCCCCGGCGGTGCGCTGTTCACCATGCAGTTCCAGGGCACCGGCACGGTCGTCGTGAAGACCCAGGGCGTGCCGGTGGTCCTGCCGGTGACACCGACCACCTTCGCCGACAGCAATGCCATCGTGGCCTGGTCCGCTGCCTCACAGGTGATCATCTCCAGCCAGGTGCGGCTGCGCCGGAACGCCTATCCGGGCCACAGCGGCGAGACCGTGAACCTCCAGTTCCGCGGCGCCCCGGGCAACTTCATCGTCGTCCAGCCGTACGAGGTCTAAGGGAGCCTGTGATGGACCAGCAAATGATCATGGGTTGTGCCCCGTCCCCGGTCGCCGCCCGGATGGAGAACCACGGCGCGAGCATGCTCAAGGTCGCCATGCAGAGCGGCCAGGACCTGTTCGCGCGCACCGGCTCCATGGTGGCGTACGAGGGCTTCGTGAGTTACGAGCCGAACCCGCCCGCGGTGCGCCAGATGGCCTCCCAGTGGCTCACCGGAGAGGGTGCGCCACTGATGAAGTGCAGTGGCGACGGCCTGCTCTACCTCGCCGACTACGGCGCGGATGTCGTCTGCGTGAACCTGAACAACGAATCGCTGTCGGTCAACGGCACCAATCTCCTGGCCTTCGACGCGCATCTCCAGTGGGGCGTCCAGCGGGTGAAGGGCATGGCGAAGTTTGCCGGCCAGGGGCTGTTCAACGTCGGTGTCTCCGGCACCGGCTGGGTCGCCATGACCTCCCGCGGCACGCCGATCGTCGTCGACTGCGGCCGCGGCGAGGACGAGACCTATGTGGACCCGGACGCGCTCGTGGCCTGGTCCAGCGGGTTGAAGATGAAGGGGAAGCGCAGTTTCAAGGCGTCCTCGATGATCGGCCGCGGCAGCGGCGAGGCCTACCAGTTGGGTTTCTCCGGCCAGGGTTTCGTCGTCGTCCAGCCGAGCGAGGACAGCACCGACCGGCTCCGGGCCCGGGGCTGAGGGGGAACGACAGATGCAGAGTCCGCTTTTCGGCTGCACCGAGAACCAGACGCAGGACCGCTACGCGATGCAGAACCCCCAGCTGCTGAGGGTCTCCCTCGCCGGTCACGACGACGTTGTGGCCCGCAAGGGCAGCATGGTCGCGTACCAGGGGCTGCTGGAGTTCGACGGCGAGTACCGCACCCCGGGCCAGCGCCGGGCCCGCGCCAACACCGGCGAGGGCTTGGATCTGATGCGCTGCTCCGGGCAGGGCACCGTCTACCTCGCCAACCTCGCCCAGTACGTCCACGTCATGGAGGTGGACCACGAGGGGCTGACCGTCGACAGCGCCTATGTCCTCGCGCTCGACTCCACCCTGCACTGGGAGGTGATCGCGGTGGACAGCCAGTTCGGCGTCTCCGGCTCCGGGGCCTACAACCTGCAGATCTCCGGCCAGGGCAAGGTCGCGCTGATGACCTCCGGCAAGCCGCTGATGATGGAGGTCACCCCGGAGAAGTACGTCAACGCCGACGCCGACGCGGTCGTCGCCTGGTCCACCTCGCTGCGCGTGCAGATGCAGGCCCAGACCCATTCCTCCGGCGTCTTCCGGCGGCGCGGGAACACCGGCGAGGGCTGGGAGCTCAGCTTCCTCGGCCAGGGGTACGCCCTGGTCCAGCCCAGCGAGCTGCTGCCGCCGCAGAACGCGGCGATCGGCAACGGTGTGCGCGCGCAGTACGGCGTGGGCCAGCAGGGCTCGCACGCCCAGAACCAGGGCAACATCTGGACGAATCGCTAGCCGTACGAGCCGTACGAGCCGTGCGGGTCCGCTCCGCCGGCCGCCGGGACTCCGGCTCGCCGGCGGGGCCGCGGCCGGTCACGGCCCGCCGCCGTCACGCACCGAACGGCTCGGCCCCGTGGCGGCGACCGACGCCGGCGACCGACGCCGGCGACCGGCGACCCGTGAAGGACTGACAGTGCGGACCGGGGCCGAAAGCCGGCCGGGCCGGGCCCGTCACATCCGGAGCCGGGCCCGGGTGCGGTCCGCCAGCCGTACGACGGACGCGTCGGCGGCGTCCGGCACCTCGTTCCAGCCGAACCATCGCAGGTCCAGCGACTCCTCGCTGATCGCCTCGGTCGCCCCCGCGGGCGCCACGGCCGCGTACTGCACATCCAGATGCCAGGCGCAGGGCGTGTGGTGCCGGTCCAGCCGGACCGGCCCGCCCGGCAGCAGCTCCAGCCCGCCGATCCCGGACTCCTCGGTCGCCTCGCGCAGCGCGGCGCCCGCGAGGGTGGCGTCCCCCGGTTCGCAGTGGCCACCCGTCTGGAGCCACATCCGCAGCTTCCGGTGCAGCGTGAGCAGTACGCGGCCGCCCGCCGGGTCGACGACCAGCGCACTCGCCGTGAGGTGACCTTCCCGGCACGCCTTCCACATGCCGTCCGGGCGGGCCGACAGATGGCCGAGGTAGGCATGCCGCAGCTCGTCCTGGCCTGGGTCGGCCGACGAGCCGGGCGGCGTCCAGTCCGCGAGAACGCGCGCCGCGTCCCGGTGCAGGCTCACTTCTCGCCGTCGCCCTTGCCGTCGCCCGTGCCCCGGTCCTTGCCCTCGTCCTTGCCCGTGCCCTCAGCCTTGTCCGTGCCGTCGCCGGTGCCCTGCTCCGTACCGGCACTGCCGCCGGCCGCCTCGCCGAGCATCTTGTCGAGCTCGGAGAAGTCCAGCTGCTCGTGGTGCACGAAGCCGTCCGGGTCGTCCAAGTCCTCGGCGGTCGGCAGCATGTCCGGGTGCTCCCACAGCCCGTCCCGGCCGTCGACGCCGCGGGCGTCCGTCAGCGACGCCCACAGCCGCGAGGCGTCCCGCAGCCGCCGGGGCCGCAGCTCCAGGCCGATCAGAGTGGCGAAGGTCTGCTCCGCCGGCCCGCCGGAGGCCCGGCGGCGGCGCAGCGTCTCGCGCAGCGCGCCGGCCGAGGGGAGGTGGGGCGCGGCGGCGGCGTGCACCACCGCGTCCACCCAGCCCTCGACGAGAGCGAGAGCCGTCTCCAGCCGGGCCAGCGCCGCCTTCTGCGCGGGCGTGTCCTCCGGCTGGAACATGCCCTGCTGGAGAGCTTCCTGCAGCTGCTCCGGGTGGCTCGGGTCGAGCTGGCCGACCAGGTCCTCCAGCCGGGCCGTGTCCACCTTGATGCCCCGGGCGTAGCCCTCGACCGCGCCGAACAGATGGGACCGCAGCCACGGCACATGGGCGAAGAGTCGCTGGTGGGCGGCCTCGCGCAGGGCCAGATACAGCCGGACCTCCTCCAGCGGCACCCCCAGGTCCTTGCCGAACGCGGTGATGTTCACCGGCAGCAGGGCCGCCTTGTTCGGCGGGCCCAGCGGCAGGCCGATGTCGGCCGAGCCGACCACCTCGCCCGCCAGCATCCCGACGGCCTGGCCGATCTGGGTGCCGAACATGGCGCCGCCCATGGAGCGCATCATTCCGAGCAGCGGGCCGGCCATGGCCTGCATCTCCTCGGGCAGCACATCGCCCATCGCCGCGCCGACCCGCTCGGCGACCGGGTCCACCAGGTCCTTCCACACCGGCAGGGTCGCCTCGACCCACTCGGCGCGGCTCCAGGCCACCGCCGAGCTCGAGCCGGAGGGGAGGGACGTGACGCCGTCCAGCCACAGATCGGCGAGGCGTACGGCCTCCTCGACCGCCGACTGCTCGCCGGGCGAGACGCTGGCGTCCTTGACCCGCTCCTCCTCGCCGGTCGCGGAGGTGCCACCGGGGGTGCCCTGTGCGACGGTCTGCCGCGCGATGTCCTTGGCCATGTCCCAGTTCACCGGGCCGCCCTCGTAGGAGAGCATCTGTCCGAGCTGCTGGAAGGCGGCGCCCAGGTCGTTGGGGTTCAGTGCACCGAACATCGCGGCGAGCGGGTTGTCACCGCCGGCTCCGCCGAACCCGAAGGGATTCGCCGGGCCCTGGCCCCCGCCCTCACCGCCCTTGTTGCCGCCGTTGTCGCCGTCCTCCGGCTCCTCCGGCGGACGGCCGAATCCGAATGGGTTGTCACTCACGGGTTTCCTCGGCTCGTAGGGCCGCCGGCGAGCCGGCGGCGGCTGCCCGACATCACCACCCAGCGTAGACACCTCGGCCGCATCCCGGCTCAGTGCTTCGCTGTCCCGCCGTCTGCGGCAGGATGGACATCGCCTGTCCGTACGCCAACAGGCTCACGTACGAACGTACGCAGACAACCGCTGGAGACGCCCGGTGAGTTCCCCAGACCGACAAGTTCGCGCAGCGCGAAACCCCACGGCACCGGCCGGCCGGCGGCCCGTCGTGGCCGTGACCGGCGCCGCCTCGGGCGCCGGAGCGCTGCTGACCCGGCAGCTCGCGGCCTCCGAGGAGATCAAGCAGGTCATCGCCATCGACGAGCGGCGGGGCGAGGTGCCGGAGGCGCAGTGGCACATCCTCGACGTCCGCGATCCGCTCATCGCCGGAAAGCTGAAGAACGTCGATGTCGTGGTGCACCTGGCCCTCGACCTCGATCTGGAGACCGACGCCGCCGCACGGACCGCCTACAACGTCCGCGGCACCCAGACCGTCCTCACCGCCGCCGCCGCGGCCGGGGTGCACCGGGTCGTGCTGTGCACATCGGCGATGGTCTACGGCGCGCTGCCCGACAATGACGTACCGCTCGCGGAGGACGCGGAGCTGCGCGCCACCGCCGAGGCCACCGGCGTCGGCGATCTGCTGGAGATCGAACGGCTGGGCCGCCGCGCGCCGCGCGCCCACCCCGGGCTCAATGTCACGGTGGTGCGGCCCGCCGTCCTGGTCGGCGGCACCGACACCGCCCTCACCCGCTACTTCGAGTCGCCGCGCCTGCTCGTCGTCGCCGGCTCCCGTCCCACCTGGCAGTTCTGCCACATGGAGGACCTGGTCGGCGCGCTGGAGTACGCCGCGCTGGAGAAGGTCGACGGCGAGCTCGTCGTCGGCTGCGACGGCTGGCTGGAACAGGAGGAGGTCGAGGAGCTGACCGCGATCCGCCGGATGGAGCTGCCCTCGGCGGTCGCTCTCGGCACGGCCTCCCGGCTGCACCGGCTCGGCCTGACCCCGTCCCCGGCCGGTGACCTGGCGTACACGATGCACCCCTGGGTGGTCAGCGGCAGCCGGCTGCACGACGCGGGCTGGCGGCCGAAGTGGACGAACGAGGAGGTCCTGGCCGAGCTGCTCGACGAGGTCGCCGGCCGGCACACGGTCGCGGGCCGCAGGCTGGGCCGCAAGGACGCCACGACGCTCGGCGCCGCGGGCGCGACCGTCGCCCTGGTGGGCACCGCCGCGCTGGTACGCCGCGCCCGCAAGGCACGCCGCCGGCTCTGACCGGTGGCTCACCGGTGGCTCCGCCCAGCGGCTCCGACCGGCACTCCGCCATGCGGTTCTCGGCCGCGGATACGGAAAGCCTGTTCCGCGATCCGGTCGCGGTGCGGCACGATGGGCGGTATGGCAGGTACGTTCGATCATCCCGGTGAGCAGGCCCATCCGAACCCGATCCGGCTCCTCGCGATCCGTGACACCCCGCTGTCCCTCGATGAGGTGTTCGGTGCGGTGGGCGACGACGCCGCGGGTGGCACCGCGCTCTTCGTCGGCACGGTGCGCGATCACGACGAGGGCGCCGGGGTGGCCGAACTCGGCTACTCCTCGCACCCCACGGCCGAGGCCGAGCTCCGCCGCGTCGCGCAGAAGGTGGCGGCGGAGTTCCCCGTACGGGCGCTCGCCGCCGTCCACCGTGTGGGTGATCTCGCGGTGGGCGACCTGGCGGTGGTGGTGGCGGTGTCCTGCCCGCACCGCGCCGAGGCGTTCGCCGCCTGCCGCCGTCTGATCGACGACCTCAAGCACGAGGTGCCGGTGTGGAAGCACCAGCGGTTCACCGACGGCACCGAGGAATGGGTCGGTGCCTAGCGCCGGGCCGCGCACGCCGTACGCCCTACGCGCGGCCAGTACGGGCGGCGCGGGCAGACCGGGCAGCCGACGGACATCCCACGGACAGCCCAACCCGGTTGCGTAACCAGCACCCGGCGTCGAGCGTTGGAGTCGCGAATGGTTAATCTGCTCATCAGTTGTCGGCGCACTCGGTTCGATTGCGCTCGTACAGGGGTCGGGAGGCCGGTATGGCGGCTGTCGCGTGGTTGCTGATTCCGGTTGTCGCTGCTGTGGGGGCCGGGCTGTGGTCCCGCTGGGCCGCCCGTAAGCGCAAGACCGGCGATGTTGCCGAGCTCGCCGGGTATGCGCGGTTCCGCGAGGCGATGGAGCGCGGCGATTCCGAAACGGACGCCGCCTAGCCCCTCTCCCGGCCGGTGGGTGTGTGCGGCTGCCAAGCGGTGCACGGACGGCCCGGCCCCACGGGTGGACCTGTGAGCCAGTCCCGTACTGTCGTTCCATGCCACGCCGCACCGCGACGATGCTCGCTTCCACCCTGCTGCTGATCGCGCTGCTGTGCGCCGGTGTGCTGGTCCCGGTGCCGTATTCGAGGATGTCACCCGGCCCGACCGTGAACACGCTCGAGGAGCACGGCGGCAAGCCGGTGCTGCAGATCTCCGGGCGGAAGACGTACCCGACGAACGGTCATCTCAATATGACCACCGTCCGGGTCACCAGCCCCGACTTCCGGATGAATCTCGTCAGCGCGGTGTACGGCTGGCTGTCCCGCGACGCCGTCGTTCCGCACAGCACGCTCTACCCGGACGGCCAGACCGCGGAGCAGGCCGACCAGGAGAACGCCGAGGAGTTCGACCAGTCGCAGGAGAGCGCCAAGGCCGCCGCGCTCAAGCAGTTGGAGATACCGGTGGCGACCCGGGTGGTCGTGGCCTCCGTCGTCAAGGACAGCCCCTCCGAGGACAAGCTCCACGCCGGCGATGTGATCAAGTCCGTGGACGGCACCGCCGTGAAGAAGCCGGGTGACGTCGCGAAGCTCGTGACGGAGCACCGGCCCGGCGAACGGGTGGACTTCTCCGTCGTCCCGGCGAAGAAGGCTGCGGCGGCGGAGAAGGCGGGCAAGCCGGAGCCGACGGCGACCGAGACCGTCACCGTCGCCACCGAGAAGGCGCCGGACGACGGGCGCGCCATCGTCGGCATCCAGGCCGGTACCGATCACACATTCCCGTTCGACATCGACATCAAGCTGGCCGACGTCGGTGGGCCCAGCGCCGGACTGATGTTCGCACTCGGGATCGTCGACAAGCTGACCCCCGGGGCCATGACCGGCGGCGAGTTCGTGGCCGGCACCGGCACCATCGACGCCGAGGGCAAGGTCGGCCCGATCGGCGGCATCGGGATGAAGACCGTCGGCGCGCGGGAGAAGGGCGCCGAATTCTTCCTGACGCCCGAGGACAACTGCGCGGCCGCGGCCAAGGAGCTGCCGGAGGGCCTGACCCTGGTCAAGGTCGGCACGATCGCCGACGCGGCGAAGTCCCTGAAGAAGATCAGCGACGGCGAGACGGCCGGGCTCCCCGGCTGCACGACGGGCTGAACCGCCTCCGGGACGCACCCGGTCGCCGCCACTGCCGCTGCCGCCGCCGTTACTCCGCGAAGGTGGCAGAGAGCGCCTCGGCCAGCCCGGGCACCAGGCCCGCTCCCGTGAGCACCTCGGTCGCCGCGTCCTTCTCGCGCAGCCGCAGTGCGGACTCACGGGTGCCGTCCCGCAGCACCGCGACCGTCATCCGGACCTCCTGACGGTCCGGGTGCTCCGCGACCCACTGCGTCAGCTGCTCCTCGTCGAGCCCGTCCGGTACGGACGACTCAGCCGACGGCGGCAGCATCAGCCGTTCCACCGTCATGGCGCAGCCGGCCACCGCGTCGGGCCAGGCGATGGTGCCGAGGAATTCGTCGAGCGGGGCGCCGGCCGGAAGTTCGTCCTGCTCCACCGGAGTGAGTGTGGACGTCTCGGTGTCGTCGGTCAGCCCGAGCTGGCCGGCCAGGTCCGGTTCCTCGGTCAGCAGCCGCTCGGTGTCGACGAGGGCGAAGAGCCGGGCGGGCTGGTCCCAGCCGAGCGTGGCGGCGTACTCGTCGATCTCGAGCACGGCACGGGTGAGGGGATTCGCGGCGATGGGGTCCGTGCCGGTACCCGTGGCGGGTTCGGAGGACTCGGGGCCGGTCGGTGAGGAGGGCGAGGAGGACATGGTCAATATCTTGCCTCCTTCGTGACCGGAAACGGGAACTGGGTAAAGCTTGAGTAAGTTGCATGAGTGGGTCCTACTATCCCTGGGCCCGTTTCATCCGATCGCGAATCTTCGAGGTGCGCACCTTGGCTTTCCAGATGCCGGACCGCGGCGGAGGCCCGACCGGGCCGCGGATCAGAGTCGGCCGGCCGTCCCGGCGTTCCAGGACCATGCTCATGACATTGGGGGCGCTGGCCGTACTGGCCATGGTGTTCGTCATGTTCGCCGGGTTCTGGACGGACTGGCTCTGGTATCGGTCGGTCGAGTATTCCTCCGTCTTCACCACCACCCTGTGGACCAAGATCGCTCTGTTCTTCGTCTTCGGCCTCCTGATGGCCGCGGCCGTGGGCCTCAACATCTGGCTGGCGCACCGGATGCGGCCGCCGCTCAGCGCGATGTCGCTGGAGCAGCAGAGCCTGGACCGCTACCGGATGAGCATCGCCCCGTACAAGAAGTGGGTGCTGCTCGCCGTCACCGCGCTGGTGGGGCTGATCACCGGTGCTTCCGCGGCCGCTCAGTGGCGCACCTGGCTCATGTGGGTCAACGGCGTGCCGTTCGGCACGACGGACGCGCAGTTCGGCAAGGACGTGTCGTTCTACGCGTTCGACCTGCCCTGGTTCCGCTTCCTGCTGGCCTTCGGCTTCGCGACGGTCGTGCTGTCCCTGATCGCCGCCGCGCTGGTGCACTACCTGTACGGCGGACTGCGCGTCAGCAGCCCGGGCGCCAAGGCGACCGGTGCGGCGACCGGGCACCTTTCGGTGCTCCTCGGCGTGTTCGTCGCGCTCAAGGCGGTGGCCTACTGGCTCGACCGCTACGGGCTGGCGGTGAAGTCCAGTGACCTGAAGTCGACGGACAACTGGACGGGCCTGAAGTACGTCGACGCGAACGCGTACCTGCCGGCGAAGACGATCCTCTTCTGCATCGCCGCCATCTGCGCCGTGCTGTTCTTCGCCACCCTGTGGCGGCGCACCTGGCAGCTGCCGGTCATCGGCTTCGGCCTGATGGTGCTCTCCGCCATCCTGATCGGCGGGCTGTACCCCGCGATCGTGCAGAAGTTCCAGGTCCAGCCGAACGAGCAGGCCAAGGAAACTCCGTACATCAAGAAGAACATCGACGCCACGCGCAAGGCGTACGGCATCGACAACGCCGAGGTGAAGAACTACTCGGGCGAGACGAAGGACGGCGTCGAGGCGGCGGAGCTGCGCGCGGACGCCGACGACGCGGCCAGCTACCGGCTGATCGACCCGAACGTCGTCTCCCCGACCTTCCAGCAGCTCCAGCAGGAGCGGAGCTACTACCAGTTCCCCGACACGCTGGACGTCGACCGTTACAAGGACGCCGACGGCAAGGAGCAGGACACCGTCATCGGCCTGCGCGAGCTGGACATCGAGGGCGTCCCCGAGCGCAACTGGATCAACGACCACTTCAAGTACACGCACGGGTACGGAGCCATCGCGGCCAAGGGCACCGCTCCCGACCCGAACGCGGACCCGGCGGGTTCGCCGGACTTCACCGAGGCGGGCCTGCCCACCAAGGGCCAGCTCGGCGACTACGAGCAGCGGATCTACTACGGCGAGAAGACCCAGCAGTACTCGATCGTCGGTGGCCCGCAGAAGGAGCTCGACTACGAGGAGAACGGCGAGAAGACCACCAGCTACAAGGGTGACAGCGGCGTCAACCTCGACAACCCGGTGAACCGCGCGGCGTACGCCGTGTCGTTCAGCGAGCCGCAGATCCTCTACTCGGGGGCCATCGGCGAGGGCTCGCGGATCCTCTACAACCGCACCCCGAAGGAGCGCGTCGAGGCGGTCGCCCCGTGGCTGACCATCGACGGCGACGCCTACCCGGCGGTGGTCGACGGCCGCGTGAAGTGGATCGTGGACGCGTACACCACGACCAACGGCTACCCCTACGCCTCGCGTACGACGCTGGGGGACACCACGGCCGACTCGCTGACCGACAACCAGCGGACGGTCGTCGCGCAGCAGAACCAGGTCAACTACATCCGCAACTCGGTGAAGGCCACGGTCGACGCCTATGACGGCTCCGTCGACCTCTTCGAGTGGGACACCGAGGACCCGGTCCTCAAGACCTGGATGAAGGCCTTCCCCGGGACGGTGACGGACCGGGACAAGATCGACCAGGACCTCATGGACCACCTGCGGTACCCGCAGGACCTGTTCAAGGTCCAGCGTGAGCTGCTGACCCGCTATCACGTCACCGACGCCGCGCAGTTCTACAGCGGCTCCGACGCCTGGCAGGTGCCGGACGACCCGACGAACAAGGACTCCGGCTCCGTCCCGCCGTACTACCTGAGCCTGCAGATGCCGGACAGGGCGGAGCAGAACTTCTCGCTGACGACGACCTTCACGCCGATCGGACGCCCCAACCTCGGGGCGTTCATGGCGGTCGACGCGGACGCCTCGAGCAAGAGTTACGGCACCATCGACCTGCTACGGGTGACGTCCAACGTGCCCGGCCCGCAACAGGTGCAGAGCGAGCTCAACGGTGACCCGGACGTCGCCGAGTTCGTCCGGAACCTCAGGGGCACCGACTCCGACATCGAGTACGGCAACCTGCTGACCGTGCCGCTCAACGGGGCGTTCCTCTACATCGAGCCGGTGTACGTCCGCGGTGGCAACGCCAACTACCCGCTGCTCAAGAAGGTGGGCGTCTCGTACGGCAATGAGACGACCTTCGAGAACAACCTGGGCGAGGCCCTGAACAAGGTCTTCGGCGTGGAGGGCGACGACACCACCGAGCCGCCGCCCGGGGAAGAGGACACCACCGAGCCCCCGGCACCCGGAGGCGACAGCCTGCAGGAGGCGCTCGCCGACGCCGCGAAGGCCTTCGAGGAGGGCGAGGCGGCGCTCAAGGACCAGGACTGGACGGCCTACGGGCAGGCGCAGGAGGATCTGCGCGACGCGCTGCGGCGGGCCGCCGAGGCCGAAGAGGCGGCGGGCGACAACAAGTCCGGCGACAAGCCGGGCGACAAGGCCGGCGACGCCAAGCCGGGCGACGGCAAGGCCGACGCGGAGAAGACCGCGGACACGTCGGGCGGCAGGGCCGACGGTGCCGACGGGGCCGACAAGATCACGACAGGCGACCGACAAGGCGGCTGACCAGGCACCATCCCCGCGCCGTGCTAGAGTTATGAACACAACGGCGCGGGGTGGAGCAGCTCGGTAGCTCGCTGGGCTCATAACCCAGAGGTCGCAGGTTCAAATCCTGTCCCCGCTACAAATGTCAGGCCCGGTTTCGACCGGGTCTGACGCCATTTCTGAGCCTTCCTCGTCCTCGGTGTGTACGAGTTTGCGTCTGGCGCTTGAGCAGCTTGATCTTGTTGTTCACGCCTTCGGTGGCACCGTTGCTGTCGGGCAGGGTCAGGCCCGCCTGGACTGCGGCCCGGTCCCTGTCCAGGCCGTGGATGAAGGAGTGGAGGGCGGGCAGGTCGTCGGCGGTCGCGGCATTGATCCACTGTTGGAGGTGCTCGCCGTCGCGTTCGGCGAGCAAGCGGGCGAAGACGGCGACATGACCGGCCAGGGCGGTCATCTGTGGACAGGCGGCGGTCAACTTCTCGCGGTGCGCGCGCCGCTGGTCGGTGAGGCGTTCGGGGGCGGTCATGATCCAGGCGGTGAGGCGGCGTATGGACGGGACGGGTATCGGGTCCTCGGCACGGCCCTGGTTGAGGTAGCGCACCAGCAGGTTGGCGCTGCCGGTGTAACCCATCGCCCGGATCTCGGCCAGCAGAATGGTGGTCGCCACCCAGCCCGCGGCGCGGCGTATGCGCAGGTGGTCACGGTAGGGGTCGACCAGGCAGGCCGGGGCGGACGTACGAGCTCTGCCGCGTCGACGACGCGGGCGTAGCGCTTGACGGTGTTCAGCGCGAGCCTGAGTCGCCGAGCGGTCTCCAGTAGTCCGGCCCCCTGGGCCAGTAGCGTGTGGACGGCAGCGTGCCGCTGCAGGGTGTGCTCGTTGCGGGAGCCGGGCTCGGCGTGCTGGGGTGCGGCGCGCCAGCAGGATGCGTGGGCGGTCACGGTCTTCTCGGCGGCCTTGCCGAAGGTGTTCCACAGGTGCCAGCGGTCGCTGACCTGGACGGCGTCGGGCAGCGCGTCGGCGACGGCCTGGGCGTAGGAGGCCGAGCCGTCCCGGCACACCACCTCCACCTGCGGGTGCTCGCGCAGCCAGGCGGCCAGGGTGTCGGCCTTGTGGTCCGGCAGGACGCCGACCATCCGGTGGGTGAGCGCGTCGATCAGGATCGTGGCGTAGCGGTGCCCGCGTCGCAGCGCGAAGTCGTCCACGCCCGGCACCCTCGGCACCGGCAGTTGCGGGACGGGCAGGGCCATCAGGCCGTGCAGCAGCGTGGCCCAGCTGACCTGCTGGTGCAGCATCGCGAGCAGGTGGGCCCCGGCCTTGCCGACCAGAGCGACCGCGACGGCGTCCAGGACCCGCTGCAGCGCCGGGGTCCGCCGCTGATATCGCACCGTCAGACCATCGATCTGCTCAGCGAAGGTGGCCTGCGGACAGGCGGGGTTCTCGCAGTACAGGCGGCGTACCGACAGGTTGATCACGACCGGTCGGCCGCCCACCGCCGGCGACATGCCGCACATAGCGACTGTGCTCCCACGCCCAAGCCTGCCCGCAGTCCGGACAGGCGACCGAGACGCCGTCACGGGTCCGCGCAGAGATCCCCACCACCCCCGCGCCGGCCTCCAGACCCTCGACCCGCACCGCGGCCAACTGCGGCAATAGAGACTCCGACTCGACCTCGTACACACGTCCAGCCTGCAACCAAATTGACGAGCCGTCACGAGTGCGCGCAGTACCGATCACCGACTACGGAAATCTTGTAAGAGCCAAACGTTCGGTGTAACTCCCGATCATGGAAGATGCATCGATGACCAGCAACAACGTGACCGAGCCCGAGAATGTCGAGGCGGCCGAGCCGCTGTCGGCCAAGTCCGTGGACGACCAGCTGATCGACGAGCTGGTGGGCGGGCCCAGGCCGAGGGCCTGCAGCTGGCCGGCGAGGGCGGGCTGCTGCAGCAGCTGACCAAGCGGTTCTGGAGTCCGCCCTCGAGGGCGAGATCACCGACCACCTCGGTTATGACAAACGCGATCCGTCCGGGAAGAACAAGCACGATTCGTCCGGGAAGATGGGTGGCAACTCCCCCAACGGCACTCGTACCAAGGCGGTACTGCCCGACGTCGGGCCCGTGGAGATATCTGTTCCCCGCGACCGCGAGGGCAGCTTCGAGCCGAAGATCGTCCGTAAGCGGCAGAAGCGCCTGTCCGGCGTGAACGAGATGGTCATCTCGCTCGCCGCGAGGGGCCTGACGACCGGTGAGGTCCAGGCCCACCCGGCGCGGTGGTCGGGTTCTCCGGGGTCCTTAGGGTCGCGGTGGCCAGTTCGCCGTCCAGCAGCAGGACGCGGGTCCAGGCCAGCAGGTCGATCGCTGTGAGGCTGAGTTCGAGCCAGACGGCGTTGATGCTGAAGTGGCGGGAGGGGAAGCGGCCGAATCCGGTGGTTTTGCCGCACCGGATGGGAGTCCTTCGACGTCGCCGACCGCGGCTACGTCGAGGAGGGGTTCTTCCTCTCCGGAACCGCCAACGTCTACGACAACGCGGGTGGCGAACTCGACGTCGTGACGGAATCCGTGCCGTACGTCAACAACATCCTGGTCAGGCGCCCGGCGAAGCAGTCTGACTCCGTGTATCTCAACACGTACGCCACGAACTTTCACGAGAAGGTGACTGAGGCCAACCGGGGCCCCGTCTTCGACGGATACCTCAACACTGTCGGCCCGGTCATCGAGCGACCCCTGCGCCAGGCCGAGGAGGGTGGGTTCGTCACCGTGCCGGGCTCCGAGCCCGCGCTGGACGTCCCGTTCATCAGCGTCACGTCTGAGGGTGACGCCGGGCTCTTCGGTGCGGCGACGCTCGCCGAGAAGGACCTTCCCGAGAACCGTCGGCACTGGCAGGTGCCGGGCACGCCTCACACCGACCTTCTATCGCCAGTGATCCCGGCCGATGAGGAGATCTACAAGGCCGGACGGCTCCCGAACACAGCAGTCCACGACAAGGCCTTCCGGGAGTCGCTCAACCCTTACCCGCTCGAGCCCAGCATCCTCGCCGCAGCAGAGGCGCTGGTGTCCTGGAGCAAGTCGAGCAAGGAAGCCGCGCCCTCCCAGTGGTTCGACCAGGCCGACGGCGCGCTGGCCCGGGACGAGTCTGGCAACGTCACTGGCGGACCTACAGGACCCGGGAGGCCTACCTCGCCCTGATCACCCAGGCTGACGCTCAGCAGATCGCGGCCGGTTATCTCACCCCGTACGGCGCCGCACAGTTCCAGGACGTCGCCAACCAGCTCATGGACCGAATCGGTGTCCCGGCCGTGGGCTGACGCGGTATCGCGCCGGCTCCGGAGCGCCGCAAACGGAACTAAGTTTCCAACAGCGCGCGCCTGACTGGTCAGCCGTTGTTGCCCCTGGCCACTCCGTGCACCACCTGGTCGCCGGCCACGATGCCCAGGGCGACGGCCATGCTCAGCGCGGCTGACCGGTGAACCACCGCAGCGGGGTGGCCTCACTCAGGGCCGCGTGACCGGCTGCGTTGGGGTGGATGCCGTCGGAGAAGTACTCGACCTTGTAGGTGTCGGGCAATGTGTCGTTGCGAAGCGTGCGATCCCAGTCGACGGTGTCATCGCATCGTTGACTGTTCATTATCCACTCGTTGAGCTTAGAGCGTTCCTCACGCGCACCCAGTGACTGCGCCCCCGGGATCCAGGTCGGGCAGTACACCTGCACTCCGGCGGAGTGACTACGCGCTATTACGATCTCGTAGTCCTCGATGATCTGCTCAGCCGTGCGTGTGATCAGGTCGTTGGTGACCCAGACGACCACGCCGGAGACGCCAGTCTGGGAGAGAACGTCGCGGTCGAGCCGGTCCACCGCAGCGTGCAGCGTGTCCCCGCCGATGCCGGCGCCCACGATGCCTTTTCGGGTACCGACCGGTACCTCGTCCTGGTTGCGGTTGATGAAGAGGTCGAGAACTCGATCGAAGTTGTCGCGATTCGAATTGGAACCGTGGAGAGTCGAGCTGCCCAGACCGACGATCGCGCCGTCCGCCTCTCGAGTCAGCACGTCGACCGCAGTGAGTCCGTAGGTGACGCCCAGTGGTTTGCCGAACTTCGCACCTGTCTCGTCACGGGTCTGGTCGCCAGCTCCGGCCGGCGTGGCGTAGGAGGTGTTCCACTGCGCCCCGCCCACGTCCGGATTCGTCTCGGCCGGCATGTGCAGGGTCACGGCCACGTTCTGGTTCGCTTCGACGTCGAACTCGACCGGGTCGCTGTACACGGCGTCCGTGCCCGGCGGGACCGTGACTCCGCGCTTACCGCCGAACATGAGACCCCTGATCGTGCCGGGGACGACCTTTGCACCGACGGTACCCTCTTGCAGCGCGATTGTGGCGGCTCCGACCACGAGGGGAGTCTCGCTGTCCCGCGGGTTCGAAACGCGGACACGAACTTTCGTACCGGTCACGGAGATGCGCGCGATGTTGCGCACGCTGGAGTTCGCTTCGGCAACGGCTGAGCCTTCGGGCGTGGCGCCCCAAGCCGCGATCCAGCTAGCCTTAGAGGCCTTCGCGCTGGTCGCACCCTTCGGGCTGTTCGCGGTGTCCTGGGCCGCACCGCTCGGGCTTGCGACACCGATGCAGGCCAGCACGATGGCGAGGGCGTACAGAGGGACACGCTTGTTCGACATTGTCATGAGCCTGCCTCTTCGGTCATCCTTCGCGCTCTGACTTGGTTGCGCGGCGTAGACGCCGCATCGCGAGGGCCGTGTCTTCGCCGCTTCCGCCTCTGCCGACTAAGGGCGACGACATTTCCGATCCGAAGTTACGCCGTTGGGTTCAACTTGGAGCGATCCGTAGGCCTCGGATGCAAAATAAACGTCACACCTCAGCACAACAAGTCGACGAGCAGCACGGGATGGAGGGATCTGTGGGCTCGATGCCGACGAATTGCTTCCGAAACGGCGTGCACCGGGCCGTCGTATCACCATGCAGTAGTTGCCATCCTCGGCGTTGCCCAGACCGGTGCGCGTGTAGGCGGCGTGCTGCTCCACCCACCCGATCGCCGAGCGGACGGCCTCGTGGTGGGCGTCCTCGACCGCCTGACG
Organism: Streptomyces sp.; assembly: GCA_003519485.1. Classification (GTDB taxonomy): domain Bacteria; phylum Actinomycetota; class Actinomycetes; order Streptomycetales; family Streptomycetaceae; genus Streptomyces. The sequence goes on from DOWQ01000484.1 coordinate 16,949, forward strand.
GACTTCCGCTCCGCCGAGCCCCCACAGCACCGACGCGGACTTCACCGGGGTGAACACCAGGTCGAAACCGGCCACCGCCCGACGTCCTCGACGCGCCTCCTTGGCCGCGATCGTGTTGCGCTCCCTCGAGGACGGTGTCCGGTCATGTCCTTCCTCGAAGACGGCGACCGCGGCGGCGACCCGGTCTAGTTTCGGGTATGCCGCGCCCAGCTTCGTCGCCGACCTGGTTGACCCGGCCTCGAGCATCGCGTCCCGGTCGGGATGCATGCCCTCACCGAACAGCGCCCGCATCTGCGCCTCGCTCACCACAGCCCCGGCCACCTCGAGCTGCTCGGCCCCGCGACCCAGCCAGAGGCCGGGCGGGTTGCCGCAGGCCGCGTAGTAGCTCAGCCAGGCTCTGACCGGCCGGACGCTGCTCGTCGGCAGAGGCGACCTGGCGGGTCAGGTAGGTGTACCCATCACCCGCGGTGAACTTGTGGACCGTCATCACGACGACCACCGCCGTGAACCTGCGGCCGCCACGCGCTCTGCGGCCGAATCTGTGGATGAAACGCCTCGAAACGGGCCGTCAGCAGCGGGACCGTGCGGGACGCCCAGGACGCGTTTGCGCAGATCAGAGGCCATGTCCGGGCAGTCGTGGGACGGCCGGGATCGCTCCGAAACGGGCTCATAACCCAGAGATCGCAGGTTCAAATCCTGTCCCCGCTACTTGATACGAAGGCCCGGATCCGCAAGCATCCGGGCCTTCGTCATGTCCGGGGCCGGGTGTCGAGACCACGGTGTCAAGATCCCCAGGCGGGATCCGGGGGGCGGCCCGCGTACCGCTCGCGCCGTTCCGGCCGCCCGCCGCCGCTCCGGCCGACCCGTCGGCAGCCGTCCGAGGCGCAGATCAGCCGGAGACGCAGGACGGGCAGAGGCCGTGGTACGTGACATCGGCCCCGGAGATCCGAAAGCCGAACCGCTCCGTCTCGGGAAGGTCCTCGAGGAGGTCCCCGGTCGGGCGGACATCCCGCACCATGCCGCAGTTGGCGCACACCAGGTGCTGGTGCGGGCGGTGGGCGTTCGGGTCGTACCGCATGGCCCTGCGGTCCGTGCTGACCTCGATCACCTCGCCGAGCGACACCATCTCGCCCAGCGTGTTGTAGACGGTCGCGCGGGAGATCTCCGGCAGTCGCGCGGTGGCGAGCGCGTGCACCTCGTCGGCGGTCAGGTGGACGTGGTCGCCGTCGAGAACTTCGGCGACGACGCGCCGCTGGGCGGTCAGCCGCCAGCCGCGTCCACGGAGTCGGTCCAACAGGTCACTCATGCTCATCACCTAACAGTTCAGTGAGGCCAGCTTAACAAGCGGGGCACTAATCCCGAACAAGTACGGTCTTCAGCATCATCTTGACTTGGACTTGGTCCAATGTAGGATCGGAATCGGCAGATGCCAAGTGACAGGTGAATCGCAGGAGGCGCACGTGACGCTGCAGGACGAGGCAACCAGGCCGACGGGGCCGCTGACGACGGAGACCGGTGCACCGGTCTCGGACAATCAGAACAGCGAGTCCGCCGGTGTCGGCGGCCCTGTTCTGCTCCAGGACCAGCTCCTGATCGAGAAGCTCGCGCGCTTCAACCGCGAGCAGATCCCGGAGCGGATTGTCCACGCGCGGGGCGCCGGCGCCTACGGCACCTTCACGGTGACCGCGGACGTCAGCCGGTACACCCGTGCGAAGTTCCTCTCCGAGGTGGGCAAGGAGACCGAGGTCTTCGCGCGTTTCTCCACGGTCGCGGGCAGCCTCGGCTCGGCCGACGCGGTGCGGGACCCGCGCGGCTTCGCGCTGAAGTTCTACACCGAGGAGGGCAACTACGACCTCGTCGGCAACAACACCCCGGTGTTCTTCATCCGGGA
>DOWQ01000410.1 GCA_003519485.1 Streptomyces sp.
CGGCCGTCGGCGAGCCCGGCCGTACGGTCGTCGATCCGCAGCAGCTCCAGCGGCACGTCCGGGTGCTCCTCGCGCCAGCGGCGCAGCAGCGGGGTCGTGAAGTCGCCGAGCGCGGACCAGGCATGGCCCAGCCGCAGCGGCCAGGTGCCCAGCCGTGCCGCGTCGAGGGCGTCGTCGACGGAGGCGAGGGCCGCGGCGGCCCGGGGGCGAAAGGCGCGTCCGGCGGCGGTGAGCTCGAGGTGGTGGGTGGAACGGTCCACGAGCAGCACCCCGAAGTGCTCCTCCAGCGCGCGGAGGGCGCGGGAGAGGGCCGGCTGGCTCAGTCCGAGCCGGGCGGCGGCGCGCGTGACGTTGCCTTCCTCGGCGATGGCGAGGAAGCAGCGCAGATGACGGAGTTCCACGGTCATGTCCGTCGAGCATAACCGCAGGCGGATCCGCATTTCTCAGGGCGGAGCGAGGCCCTTAGCGTGGGGGGCATGCCTGATCTTCTCCGTACCCCCGCTGTCACGCCGCCCAAGCAGGAGCTGTCGGCACGGGGGAGGCTGCGGTCGGCCGGTCTGGTGATCGGCGGTGCGCTGTCGCTGCAGTTCGGCGCGGCCATGGCAGCGCTGCTGTTCCCGCGGGCGGGCGCGCTGGGTGTGGTGACGCTGCGGCTGACGGTGGCCGCGGTGGTGCTGATGGTGATCTGCCGGCCCCGGCTGCGCGGCCACAGCCGGGCCGACTGGGGGCTGGTCGTGGCGTTCGGGCTGGCCCTGGGCGGCATGAACACGCTGTTCTACCAGGCGATCGAGCGGATCCCGCTGGGGGCGGCGGTCACCCTGGAGGTGCTGGGCCCGCTGGTGCTGTCCGTGGTGGCGTCCAGGCGGGCGGCGAGCTGGCTGTGGGCCGCGCTCGCGCTCGGCGGGGTGCTGCTGCTGGGCCGCGGCGGCTTCGACGAGCTCAACGCGGCCGGGGTCGCCTACGCCCTCGGCGCGGGCGTGATGTGGGCCGGTTACATACTGCTGTCGGCCCGCACGGGCGAGCGCTTCCCGAAGACCGACGGGCTGGCCCTGGCGCTGGCCGTGGCCGCCGCCGTCAGCCTGCCGCTGGGGGTGGCCAGCGCCGGTTCCGCGCTGCTGGACCCGGTGACTCTGGGGCTGGGCGCCGCGGTGGCGCTGCTGTCCTCCGTGCTGCCGTACAGCCTGGAGCTGGCGGCGCTGCGCAGGCTGCCGGCCGCGACGTTCGCCGTGCTGATGAGCGCGGAGCCGGCGGTGGCCGCGCTGGCCGGCTTCCTGGTCCTCGGGCAGGGCCTGACGCCGGCCACGGTGGTGGCCATCCTGTTGGTGGTGGCGGCGAGCATCGGCGCGGTCCTGACGCCCCCTGCGAAGCGCCGTACGCCGTCCGGGGAGTGGCCCCGGCCGCCCGTCAGCGCTCCGTGATCCGCCCCCCGGCGACCTCGACCCGCCGGCCGACCTCGACTGCTTCGAGCATCCGCCGGTCGTGGGTGACCAGCAGCAGGGTGCCGTTGTAGCCGGCGAGCGCCGCCTCGAGCTGCTCGATGGCGGGCAGGTCGAGGTGGTTCGTCGGCTCGTCGAGGACCAGCAGGTTGACGCCCTTGCCCTGGAGCAGGGCAAGCGCCGCGCGGGTCCGCTCCCCCGGCGACAGGGTGGTCGCCGGCCGCAGTACGTGATCGGAGCCGAGCCCGAACTTGGCGAGCAGGGTGCGGGTCTCGGCGGGGTCCATGCCGGGCGCGGCGGCGCGGAAGGTGTCGAGGAGCGTGCCGGCGCTCTCCCGGTCGAAGAGCCGGCCGCGGGCCTGGTCCACCTCGCCGACGACCACGCCCGGTCCGAGGGCGGTGTGCCCGCTGTCCAGCGGCAGCCGGCCGAGGAGGGCGGCGAGCAGGGTGGTCTTGCCGGAGCCGTTGGCGCCGGTGATTGCGACCCGGTCCGCCCAGTCGATCTGGAGGTCGACCGGACCGAAGCGGAAGTCGCCGCGCCGGACCTCGGCGCCGTGCAGCGTCGCCACGACCGCTCCCGAGCGGGGGGCGGTGGCGATCTCCATCTGGAGCTCCCACTCCTTGCGCGGTTCCTCGACGACGTCCATCCGTTCGATGAGCCGGTCGGTCTGGCGGGCCTTTGCGGCCTGTTTCTCGGTGGCCTCGGTCCGCGCGTTCCGGCCGATCTTGTCATTGTCGCTCATCTTGCGCCGCGCGTTCTTGACGCCCTTCTCCATCCAGGCGCGCTGGGTGCGGGCGCGGGCCTCCAGGCCCGACCGGGTGTCGGCGTAGTCCTCGAACGCCTCGCGGGCGCGGCGGCGCGCGGTCTCCCGCTCCTCCAGGTACGCGGTGTAGCCGCCGCCGTAGAGGTGCACCTCCTGCTGGGCGAGGTCGAGTTCGAGCACCTTGGTGACCGTGCGCGCCAGGAATTCGCGGTCGTGGCTGACGAGTACGGTGCCGGACCGCAGCCCGGCGACGAAGGTCTCCAGCCGCTGGAGCCCGTCCAGGTCGAGGTCGTTGGTGGGCTCGTCGAGCAGGAAGATGTCGTAGCGGCTGAGCAGCAGGGAGGCGAGCCCGGCGCGGGCCGCCTGGCCGCCGGAGAGGGTCGTCATCGGCCGGTCCAGGCCGGTGTCGAGCCCGAGGGAGGCGGCCACCGCCCCGGCGCGCTCGGCCAGGTCGGCGGCGCCGAGCGAGAGCCAGCGCTC
>DOWQ01000093.1 GCA_003519485.1 Streptomyces sp.
CGGCAGTGGAGGTCATGCCTAGTACACCCCTTCGACAGCGGTCTGGCCGCCGGCCACGGTGAGAGGCCTGATGTCGGCCAGCCCGTCCTGGGGGTACTTCGTGGTGGGCGCGATGCGCAGCACGGAGTCGCGCTCCAGCGTCCAGGGGAGCAGCAGGTCCCGGGAGACGAGGCTGATCTTCGCCTGCCCCCGCTCGCCGTGGGCGACGGAGGAGCTGGTGTTCTCGGGGTCCACCACCTTGACCCGGCTGAACGGGTGGAAGGGCATGAACACACAGCGTTCGTCGTGTTCGTCCTCACGGGGGCGCTGCGGGGCGATGCCCATCATGGTGTTGCCGTACAGACCGACTACGGCGGCATCGGGGAAGAGCTCGTCCTCGAAGGCCCGGAGCGTCTCGGGGCTCACGCTGGTGCCGGCCCAGATGATGCCGCGCACCTTCCGCTGCACCAGATCCAGCAGCTTCTCGTCGGCGGCCAGTGCTTCGAGCACCGGCGGGGTGGCGAAGAGGACGGAGACGGGCTGGGTGGACAGGATGTCGCGGGCCTGCGCCAGGATGTGCTTCACATAGCGGGCAGCCTCATCGGTCCGGCCCTGCTTCACGCTGTTCTTGACCCAGCGCGGGTCGAAGTCGATGTAGTGGCAGAACGTGCCGCGCATCTGCGCCAGCAGCCCGATGGAACGGCCGACGATGTGCGGTCCCGTGGGGCCGAGATGCAGCCAGTGGCCCTCGCCCTCGCCGGGAATCTTGTGATCGGCGAGAACCTCGCTCACCCAGTGGACACCGTTGCGGCGCGACCGCGATTCCACGATGCGTTTGGGCCGTCCTGTGGTGCCCCCGCTGTCGAAGACCTGGAAGTCCCAGCCCTCCCTGCCGATCCCCGCGGGGACCAGCGCGTCGACCGGGGCGTCCTTCCACTCGTCGCTGACGTCCGGGAAGAGGTCGAGGTCGTCCCAGGTGTGGACGTCGGTGAGCGGGTTGAAGTCCAGTTCCGCCGCGCGCTTCACCCAGTACGGCGAGCCGGTGGCGGGGGAGAAGTGCCACTGCATCGCGGCGTGGATGAAGTCCTCCGGCGCGAGATCGGCAGTTAACGGGTCGATGATGTGCTCGGACATGCGGTGTCTCCAAGGAAGGTGGGATCAGACCCGGGCGAGGGAGTGGGTGAGGGCCGGTGACAGGGTGCGACCCACGGCGTCCACGACCGGCTTGAGCCGGCCCATGAGGGTGCTGAACTGCTCACCGTTGAGAGCCTGGGCGCCGTCGCACATCGCGTTCGAGGCGTCCGTGTGGACATCGACGATCAGCCCGTCGGCGCCGCACGCGGCCGCCGCCAGGGACATCGGCGTGACGAGATGGGGCTTGCCCGTGCTGTGGCTCGGGTCGACGATCACCGGCAGATGGGTGAGCCGCTTGGCCTCTGCCACCGCGCTGAGGTCCAGGGTGAACCGGGTGCCGCGCTCGAAGCTGCGGATACCGCGCTCGCACAGGACGACGTCGCTGTTCCCCATGTGCAGCACGTACTCGGCCGCGAGCAGCCACTCCTCGATGGTGGCGGACATTCCGCGCTTGAGGAGGACGGGCCGTCCGGAGGCTCCCGCCTCGCGCAGCAGCTCGAAGTTCTGCATGTTTCGCGCACCGATCTGGAGCATGTCGCTCTCCTCGGCGACGCATTGCACGTCTTCCGGGGTCACGACCTCGGTGACGACCGGCAGGCCGGTCCGCTTCCGCTGCTCGGCGAGGAGGGTCAGTCCTGCGAGTCCCAGTCCCTGAAAGCTGTACGGGGAGGTCCGGGGCTTGAACGCGCCGCCGCGCAGCATGACGGCGCCGCTCGCGACGATCGAGTCCACCACGGCGTTCATCTGCGCCGGGCTCTCGACCGCGCAGGGGCCGGCGATGACGGCGAATCCGGTTCCGCCGAACACCGCTCCGCCGGCGGAGCGGAGCGTCACTTGGGTGTCCTCGGGACGGAACACACGGCTGGTCAACCGCTGCGATCCGGACACCATCACCACCCGGTCGACGCCGGGCGCACTTTCCAGAACCGTTGCCAAATCAGGCCCGTCGGTTCCTTCGGTGATTAGTGCTGTGACTCCCGCCACAGTGCTGGATATCGGAATCAGGCCACGACTCCGAAGTAGTTCACTTGCGGATTCAACCTGTTCGCGAGCAGCCTGCGGACTCATTACCACGATCATGGAAAGCTTTCCAAGGGGCTGTCGGGATTGCTCCGGTAGAGCTCAGGGGGGTGCCGCCCAGTCGTGGTCGCGGCATCGCTGTCACTGAGTCTTGTCCCCCCGGAAAGATCTGCTAACGGACGATAGTCCAGAACTGAGGGGATTGCCAAGCGCATTCTTCCTGTGCTGTCATCGCCGTGCCGTCCTCAGGCAGGGCGGATGCTGTTGGCCGAAAACTGAACGACATGAACAGCGGGGGAAGACATGAAGATTGTCGATATCAGCCAGGGTTGGTACGAGGGGATGCCTTCCTATAACGCCTCCTGGTATCCGAAGTTTGGTATACGCAAGGCGATGTCCCCGGAGACCGACCCGGCCGGCGTTGGTCGGACCTTCTCTGACCTGCAAATTTTCCCGCATAACGGGACTCATGTGGAATCTGGATTCCACTTCTACGAGAATGGCGCGAAAATCGACGAGGTCCCGCTGGAGACCTTCGTCGGCCGGGTGGTCATCGCGGACCTCTCCGACCACCGCGACCTCGACCCCGTCACCGGCGACGAACTGGAGAAGGCGGTCCGCGACGTATGGCAGGCCGGCGACCGCCTGCTGATCCGTACCGACCACCCGAACCGGTACCTGGGTCGGGAGGACTACTGGGGCAAACCGCCCTATCTCACCCTGTCTTCGGCGGACTGGATGGTCGAGAACGGCGTCGCCCTCGTCGGCACGGACTGCATCACCGAGCGGCCGGACGACCGCAGTGGGCAGGTGCACCGGCGGCTTCTGGCCGCCAACATCCCGATCCTGGAAAACATCCAGAACCTTGACCAGATCACCAGCCAGGTCGCCCAGCTGATGGCGCTCCCGGTCAAGATTTCCGGAGTGGAAGCCGCTCCGGCGCGCGCTGTGGTGTTCGACGGATGGCCGGTCTGACCCCCTCGGAGGAACACTCACACAAGGGGGTCCACATGACTGGAAGCCTGACATCCGTTTGTCTGAAAGAAGTCGGGAACCGAACGGCCGCCGCCGTCGACGACGGAATGGATGGGGCGCCATGTCTGCCCGGGGTTCCATTACAGGACATCGGCAAGGGCGACCGAGTCGTCATCAAGCCACATACGTTCCAGCGAGAACCGGGTCTCCGGAGGAGACCGGAACTGCCGGCGCCGGCAGCGCGCGCGTCCGCGCGCGGCGCCGAGGTGTTGATTGCCGAGCGCACTCAGGTGTTCAAGGAATTACTCAACGCTCTCTACGAACAACGCGAAGCCGGCGTCTATCTGGAGGACTTCCCTCCGCAGGCTATTCGGACGGCCGGAATCCGCTATTCGATGGGCCATGACGTCACGGACCAGGAGCGCACCCGGTTCCGGGTCCCGCCCCGGCTCTCGGATAATTCCCGACCCCTTTCCTGGTCGGCACCAGAGGAGTTGGTCTGACGTGTTCTCCATACCCGTGCTCCGTGACGGGGAGGAGCGGAACTCTCGCGACACGCGTGTCCTGCACGGCGTGAACGGCGTTCCCCTCGCCACCGTCCACGAAGCTCCCGCCCTGGTGACCAGGCTCACGATCAAGCGCATGCGCGAAGCACCGCGGATGGCACCGGACGAGCGCCTCGCGGTGCTCGCCGACGCGGGCCGCCGGTTCGCCGAGGCCACCCTGGGCGGACAGACCCCGGAGGAGTACTGCCGCGTCCAGGCACTCGTCTCCGGCGTGCCGATCCGGGTGGCTCGCCAGACCCTCGGCCGGATGCGGGACGACTGCGGGCTGCTCGGCGACGTCGTCGCGAAACAGTGCCCCGTCGGCGCCGGCCGCACGGCCCGCTGGGTGCGCCGCGGTTCGGTCTTCGGCGTCGTGGCCCCCAGCAACCACCCGGCCACCCACGGAGCCTGGCTCCAGGCCGTGGCGCTGGGGTACCGGGTCGTGGTGCGTCCGGGCACCCGTGACCCCGTCACCCCGCTGCGCCTGGTGCGGGCGCTGCTGGAGGCCGGGCTCAATCCTGGCTGGATCAGTCTGCTGCCCGGGTCCCACGCCGCCGCCGACGCGCTCGTGGACGCGGCCGATCTGGCCCTGGTCTACGGCAGCGAGGCCACGGTGGCCCGGCTGCGCGGCAACGACCGGGTGCTGGTCCGCGGTCCCGGCCGGAGCAAGATCCTCGTGGACGGCCCGGTCGGCGAGTCGGTACTGGACCATCTCGTCGCCGAGATCTCCGCGGACGGTGGAGTGCGGTGCACCAACACCACCGCCGTCCTCACCTCGGGCGACCACCGCGCCCTGGCCGAAGCGCTGGCCGAGAGACTGGCTTCGTTGCCGGTCCTTCCGGTCACCGATGACAGGGCGGTCCTCCCCGTCCGCCCGCGTAAGGAGGCAGAAGGCCTGCGGGCGGCTCTCGACCGGGCCGCGCGGGGCGCCGTCGATCTGACGGAGCGGTACTACGAGGCGGATGGCGGTCCGGTGACCGTCGTCGACGAAGATGCCGCGGTGCTGCGGCCCGCGGTGATGTGCGTGGACCGGTCCGACCACCCGGGGCTGGGCACGGAACTGCCGTTCCCCTGCGTATGGGTGGCGCCCTGGCAGCCGTCGGAAGGCATCGGCCCGCTGGACGACTCCCTGGCCCTGACCCTGCTCACCGACAACGCCGCGCTCGTCGATGAGGCCCTGGACACCCCCGGCATCCGCACGGTCCTGCACGGCAAGGTCCCGGGCTGGTGGCGGGATCCGTATCTGCCGCACGACGGGTACCTCGGGCAGTTCCTCAAGGAGGCGCGTGGTTTCGCCGGATCGTGAAACCAGCGGTGCCCTGACCGACCGCTCCCAGGTCATTCCGAAGCTAGTGTAGTGACTCTTAAATA
>DOWQ01000074.1 GCA_003519485.1 Streptomyces sp.
GACTCATGTCCGCGCCACGCGGCCCGCCCCAGGCACGCCGGGGGCCGGCCCTCACGCGGGCCGGCCCCGGCGGTGCTCCGCTCACAGCGGTGCTCAGTTCCCCGTGGCGGCCCCGGCCCCGGCCCGAACTCCGCGGCTCGCGGGCGCCTCGATCCGCTCGATGTGCCGGATCTCCGTCAGGGCGGCCTCCGCGTGTGCCGCGATCTCGCCCAGCGTGGTGACCCACATGCCGTCCAGCTCACCGACGTCCGCGATCAGCTGTTCCAGCGCCGCGGAACGTCCCGGGCGGCCGGAGATGAAGGGGTGGTTGGTCAGTACGAAGCAGCCGTTCTCCGCGTGGTGCGCCGCCGCTTCGAGCATCCACATCTCCCGCACCTTGGCGGGGCTCTCGATCACGCCACTGCCCGTCCAGCCGGGGTAGAAGGCGTACTGCTCCCAGTCGTCCAGCGCCCAGTCGACGGGGATCTCGACGAGGTCGCCGCCGCCCGCGCCACCGGTGTGGAAGCGGTACGGCGTGTCGCCGTCGAGCAGGCTGGAGTCCCAGCGGAAACCCCGCTCGACGAGCAGCTCCGGGGTGTGCCAGTTCATCTCCCACCACGGGGCCCGGTAGCCGACCGGCCGCACGCCGATCCGGTCCAGCGCCTCCAGCCCGCGGTCGAGGTACTCGGCCTCGGTCGTGGCGTCGATGCCGCGCATCGGCTCGTGCAGATAGCCGTGGTGGGCGATCTCGTGCCCGTCGTCGATGATCGCGCGCACCGTGTCGGGATAGGTGTCGGCCGTGAAGCCGGGCACGAAGAACGTGGCCTTGATGCCCTGCCGGCGCAGCAGCCGCAGCAGCCGTGGGACGCCGGCCCGCGGGCCGTACGCCTGATGGGCCATCAGCGACATCCGGGAGGAGGCCTCCGGGTCGTGCGCGAGGACGCAGGATTCGGCGTCGACGTCGAAGGTGAACGCGGCGGCGGCGCGGCGGCCCTCAGGCCAGGGGAAGTTCATCGTGTGCCTCTTCAGGTGCGGGGCGGGTGACGGGCGGTGCGGGGCGGTCGGCGTTCCGGGCGGTACGGCGTGCGACGCGCGGTCCGAGGACCGAGTAGACGGCGGCGCTGGTCAGGCCGCCCGCGAGCCAGGACAGGTCGACCCCGCCGAGCGCGACGGCGATCGGGCCCTGGAAGAACGGCAGCAGCCCGTACATGAACAGCCAGGTGGCGAAGACGCCGGTACCGAAGGCGATGAGCCCGGCCGGGTTGACGTCGGGCAGTCGCCGGCCTCCCACCGGGTCGAAGAGCCGGTCGACCTGGATCCCACCGCGTTCGACGCGGTAGTAGTGGACGAGCATGACGCCGCCCCAGGAGGAGACCCAGGCGACGAGCCCGATCAGCCAGGTGTCGAGGACCTGGGCGAAGTCGGACTGGAAGACGAACCAGATCACCACGACCATGGAGAGCACGCCCACGAAGCTGCTCAGGGTGCGGCGGCTGAACTTGATGTCGAGGGACTGGGCGGCGACCGTGAAGGTGTAGATGTTGAGGATGTTGGTCGCGATCGGCCCGTGCAGCACGAGGAGCAGCACGGGGACGGCCATGGCGCCGAAGTTCTCGACGATGAGCCGCCCGGGGTCGACGTCGCCGTTCTTGGTGGCGAGGCTGGCGCCGAGGATCCCGAGCCAGACGACGGGGATGAACTGGCCGAGGGTGCTGGCCAGGTAGAGCCGGCGCCTGGGCATCCGTACGCTGACGAAGCGCGAGTAGTCGGCGGCGTAGGTGAACCAGGTGATGCCCCAGCCGATGCCGATGGCCGTCATCACACCGGTCATGGCGGCGACGCGGTCGCCGCCGGTGAGGATCTCGCCGGGCGGGCCGGCGTACGACCAGTCGATGTCGAGGAAGAACCAGGCGGCGACCGACATCCCTACCAGGACCACGATGGTCGGTGGCACCGTCCAGCGTTCGAACGCGGAGATCGCGCGGTAACCGATCCAGGAGATCAGCACCTGGATGCCCATGATCGTGGCCGCGATCCCGGCCTTCCAGCCGTAGTTGGCGGCTGCCGGGTCGACCAGCCCCAGCTCGCCCAGCAGCGCTGTGACCAGGTCGAGGATGATCCAGGTGTTCACCGAGCACCAGCCGACGGCGAGCAGCGCCTGGATGGCGGACGGCAGATAGTTGCCCCGGCGACCGAAGGCGGCCCGGCCCAGGACCATGCCGGTGACTCCGGTCCGCTGCCCCATGAGCACGAAGAGCCCGAAGAAGCCCATGCCGATGAGGTTGCCTGCGACGAGCACGATCAGGGTGTCGGACAGGCCCAGGCCGAGATGGATGCCCAGAGCGCCGAGCACCCAGTTGATGGGGGCGATGTTCGCCCCGCACCAGATCCAGAACTGGCCGGAGACGCTGTTCGTCCGGGCTTCCTCGGGGACCGGCCTCAGTGTGCGCTCGACATCGGCGGGCGCGGATGGTTGTGGTGCAGGTGTTGCGGGTGGTGCGGACATCAATGACCCCCAAGTGGGACGGTCTGCTTGGCGAGCCATCCTGGTCGCCCGCGGGTACTCACAACAAGCAACGATCTGTCGCACACTTGACGTGATCTGGTACACACATTGTCATGCGAATGTTTCTCTCGCGTGTTCTGGCCCATCCCGGACTCGCCGTGGCCCGGCCGCGAGTGCTCACCGGTTCGGACGCGCTGGAGCGCACCGTACGCTGGGTCCACTCCAGCGAGATACTGGAGATCGCCCACCTGCTGCGCGGCGGCGAGCTGCTGCTGACGGGCGGCACCATGCTGGCCGGCGCGACGGAGGAGGCCCAGCGGTCGTACGTACGGCGGCTGGCCGCGCGCGAGGTCGCGGGCGTCGCCATCGAGACCGGTGCGGAGCTGCCGGCCGTGCCGGGGGCGATCCTCGCTGAGGCCGGGGCGGCGGGCTTCCCGGTCATCGAGCTGCGCCGCGTCGTCCCGTTCGTCGAGGTGGCCGAGGCGATCAACGGCCTGCTGGTGAACGACTCGGTGGCGCGCCTGCGCTCCGTCGGGGTGCTGTCCCACGACCTGTCCGGGATTCTCGCCGAGGGCGGCGGGGTGCAGGAGATACTGGACGCGCTGGTGCGCCACGTCTCCGCCGCGGCCTCCGTCTTCGACACCGCCGGCCGCCTCATCGCCGCCGGCACCGGCCCGAGCGGTCCCGAGCCGGAGCCCGCGGACCGCGCGGGCGGCATGGGCGCCCGGATCACCATCCGCGGAGTTCCTGCGGCCACCCTGGTGCTGCACCCGGGGCCGGGCGCCGACACCGAGATGCTGGAGCTGGCGCAGGAGCGGGCCGTGGAGGCCCTCAGGCTGGCGCTGCTGCGCACCCGCCCGCCGAACTCGCGCGACCTGGCCACCAGCGAGCTGGTCCGCGTCGCGGCGGCGGGCGCCCCACCGCAGC
>DOWQ01000043.1 GCA_003519485.1 Streptomyces sp.
CGCCGCGGAGCGTGTCCGCTGCCGCGGCTACTTCTTGCCGCGGCGCCGGCCGCCCTTCTGGGCCTTGCGGCGCTCGGCGCGGGTCATGCCGTCCGCCTCGGAGCGGGCCGGCGCGTCGTCGTCGGCGAACTCGCCCTCGACGACACCGCCCTCGCCGTCCACGGTCGGTGCGGAGAAGTGCAGCCGGTCCGCGCGCTGGGCGTCGAGCCCCTTGGCGCGGATCTCGGGACGCGCCCCGGCACCCGCCGGAACGGCCTCCCGCGGGNNCCTTCTCCAGCGAGGGCCCGCCCTCCTCGGCCTTCTCCGTCACCGGGACCTCCTCGACCTGCTGCTCGACCTGGACCTCCAGGTTGAACAGATAGCCGACGGACTCCTCCTTGATCCCGTCCATCATGGCCGAGAACATGTCGTAGCCCTCGCGCTGGTACTCGACCAGGGGGTCCTTCTGGGCCATCGCCCGGAGGCCGATGCCCTCCTGGAGGTAGTCCATCTCGTAGAGGTGCTCACGCCACTTGCGGTCCAGGACCGACAGGACCACGCGCCGCTCGAGCTCCCGCATGATGTCGGAGCCGAGCTCCTTCTCACGGGCGTCGTACTGCTCGTGGGCGTCGTCCGTGATGGACTCGGTGATGAACTCGGCGGTGATCCCGGCCCGGTCGCCGGCCGCGTCCTCCAGCTCCTCGATGGTGGCCTTCACCGGGTAGAGCTGCTTGAAGGCCGACCACAGCCGGTCGAGGTCCCAGTCCTCCGCGAACCCCTCGACGGTCTCCGAGTGGATGTACGCCTCGATGGTGTCGTCCATGAAGTGCTTGATCTGGTCCTGGAGGTCCTCGCCCTCCAGGACGCGGCGGCGCTCGCCGTAGATGACCTCGCGCTGCCGGTTGAGCACCTCGTCGTACTTCAGGACGTTCTTACGGGTCTCGAAGTTCTGCTGCTCGACCTGCGACTGCGCGGAGGCGATGGCGCGGGTGACCATCTTGTTCTCGATCGGGACGTCGTCGGGGACATTCGCCATCGCCATGACGCGCTCGACCATCTGCGCCTTGAACAGCCGCATCAGGTCGTCGCCCAGCGAGAGGTAGAACCGGGACTCGCCCGGGTCGCCCTGCCGGCCGGAACGGCCGCGCAGCTGGTTGTCGATACGCCGCGACTCGTGCCGCTCGGTGCCCAGCACATACAGCCCGCCGAGCTCCACGACCTCGTCGAACTCTGCCTTGACGGCCGCCTCGGCCCGCTCCAGCGCCGCGGGCAGCGCCGCCGCCCAGTCCTCGGGGTGCTCCAGCGGGTCCAGGCCGCGCTGGCGCAGCTCCGCCTCGGCGAGGTCGTCCGGGTTGCCGCCGAGCTTGATGTCCGTACCGCGGCCGGCCATGTTCGTNNTGCTTGGCGTTGAGCACCTCGTGCGGCACCCCGCGCTTGCTGAGCTGCTGGGAGAGGTACTCCGACTTCTCCACGGAGGTGGTGCCGACCAGGATCGGCTGGCCCTTCTCGTGCTTCTCGGCGATGTCGTCGACCACCGCGTCGAACTTCGCGACCTCGGTGCGGTAGATCAGGTCCGACTGGTCGGCCCGGGCCAGCGGGCGGTTCGTCGGGATCGGGACGACGCCGAGCTTGTAGATCTGGTGGAACTCCGCGGCCTCGGTCATGGCCGTACCGGTCATGCCGGAGAGCTTCTTGTAGAGGCGGAAGAAGTTCTGCAGGGTGATCGTGGCGAGGGTCTGGTTCTCGTCCTTGATGTCCACCCCTTCCTTCGCCTCGATCGCCTGGTGCATGCCCTCGTTGTAGCGGCGGCCGGCGAGGATACGGCCGGTGTGCTCGTCGACGATCATGACTTCGCCGTCCATGACGACGTAGTCCTTGTCCTTCTTGAAGAGCTCCTTGGCCTTCAGCGCGTTGTTGAGGTATCCGACGAGCGGCGTGTTGACCGATTCGTAGAGATTGTCGATCCCCAGCCAGTCCTCGACCTTGCTGACGCCGGACTCGTGGATCGCGACGGTGCGCTTCTTCTCGTCGATCTCGTAGTCGCCGGTCTCCTCCACGCCCTTGGTGGGCTCGGCGGCCTCACCCTTGGTGAGGCGCTTGACCAGCTTGGCGAAGTCGCCGTACCACTTCGTGGCCTGGTCGGCGGGGCCGGAGATGATCAGCGGGGTACGGGCCTCGTCGACGAGGATCGAGTCGACCTCGTCGACGATGGCGAAGTTGTGACCGCGCTGGACCAACTCGTCCTTCGACCACGCCATGTTGTCGCGGAGGTAGTCGAAGCCGAACTCGTTGTTCGTGCCGTACGTGATGTCGCAGCCGTACTGCTCGCGGCGCTGCGCCGGGGTCATGTTGGCGAGGATGCAGCCGACCTCGAGGCCGAGGAACTTGTGCACCCGGCCCATCCACTCGGAGTCGCGCTCGGCGAGGTAGTCGTTCACCGTGATCAGGTGGACGCCGTTGCCGGACAGCGCGTTGAGGTAGGCGGGGAGCGTGCCGACGAGGGTCTTGCCCTCACCGGTCTTCATCTCGGCGACATAGCCGAGGTGCAGCGCGGCGCCGCCCATCAGCTGGACGTCGTAAGGACGCTGGCCGAGCACGCGCTTGGCCGCCTCACGGACCGTCGCGAAGGCCTCGGGGAGCAGGTCGTCGAGGCTCTCGCCGTCGGCGTACCGCTCTTTGTACTCATCGGTGAGCGCCCGCAGCTCGGCGTCGGAGAGATCGGTGAAATCCTCTTCGATGGAGTTGACCTGGCCCGCGATGCGGTGCAGCTTGCGCAGGATCTTGCCTTCGCCTGCACGCATGAGCTTGTGGAAGACGGACACTTAGGTTGGTCTCCTTGCCGGTCGGGCCTGGCACGGTCGGTGTGCGAGGGCACGACGAGGTGAGGCCTCGTCGCAACGGCCATCGTAAGTCAGGACCGGCCCGCACCGGGAGGTCCGTCGGGACGAAGACACACAGTCCCTCCAAAGAGACAACGTGCGACCCGCCCCGGACGTGCCAGGGGCCGGAGGCGGGGCGCGGGCGCTGTCAGTGGCGGCGTCTAGTGTGCCGCGCATGACTGGTCTGCCGCCGCCCGCTGTCGAAATGTCCGCCGACGAGGCCCGCCGCACAGCTCTGCGCGCACAGGGTCTGCTGGGCGCGCCGGACCGCCGCGGGGGCGTCCGCGGGGTGTTGCGGAGCCTCGGAGCGGTCCAGCTCGACACGATCTCGGTGCTGGCCCGCTCGCACGAGCTGGTGCCGTACGCCCGGCTGGGGCCGGTGAGCCGCGGGACGGTCGAGGCGGCGTACTGGACCGAGTCGCACGCATTCGAATACTGGTCGCACGCCGCCTGTGTCCTGCCCATGGAGGAGTGGCCGCACTTCGCCTTCCGCCGCCGGGCGCGCGCGGCCCGCGGCCACCGCTGGCATGTGATGGAGGACTCCGAGCGTTCGTGCGCCGCTGTTCGCGCCCGGCTGAAGGCCGACGGCCCGATGACGGCCACGGAGCTGGGCGGCGCGAAGAACGGCGGCGAGTGGTACGACTGGTCCGAGACCAAGATCGCGGTGGAGTGGCTGCTCGACACCGGTGAGGTCGTGTGCAGCGAGCGGCGCGGCTGGAAGCGGGTGTACGACCTCGCGGAGCGCGTCGTACCGGACGCCCTGTTCCACGACGACCTGGACGACCGCGAGTGCGTCCGCCGGCTGGTCGCGCAGGCGGGCGCCGCGATGGGGGTGGCCACCCGCTCGGATCTCGCCGACTACCACCGGCTCAAGGCCGAGCAGGTGGATGCGGTGATCGCCGACTCCGGCCTGGTACCGGTGACGGTCGAGGGCTGGGGGCGCCCGGCGGGCGGCCGGAGCGAGAGAGCCCCGGGCGGCCGCTCCCCCGGCGGCAGGCCGCCGGGCGCGGCCTGGGCGGAT
>DOWQ01000776.1 GCA_003519485.1 Streptomyces sp.
CGGGCGCGGCGAAGGCGCTGCGCAGCGCGCCCGTGGCGCCGGCGGTCACCATGAGGTAGCCGGCGAGCGAGCCCAGCCCGATCAGTCCGGCCGAGCCCTGCACCCCGAGCCCGAACGGCACCAGCGCGCCCGTCATGGTCGTGTGCCCGGCCGCGACCTTGAGCACGATGTGCATCATCAGGAAGCCGAGCGAGGCCACCCCGACGGCGCGGTGGACGCCCTGCGCCAGCAGCCGGTGACGCGGTTCGAGCAGCAGCCGGTCGGTGGCGATCAGCCCCCAGACGACGGCCGCGGTGAGCGAGAGCAGCGTGAGCACGCCGCCGGTGAAGTCGAGCATGGCCCGGAACCGCTCCCCGGTGGCGAGTGCCAGCAACGGGACGAGGACGAGAAGTGCGACGGAACCGGCGTACAGAGCGGGCCGCGGTATCGACGGCAGGGAGATGAGAGGCAGTGTCCGTATTCGGCGGTGAGGGTTCATGCGAGGCGACTCCTGTGGTGCGAGAAAGGGGTCCCGGCTCGCATGCTAAGCGGCCTCTCCGGCAACGTCCGGGGGTTTGGTTATCTGCTCGAATGTCAATTACGGGCGGCCGGTCCGGGGCGTTCAACCGGTGGTCCGGTGCGACGGGTGCGACCCCTGCGGTACCCTGACGCCATGCGTGCCGTACGCCTTCTGCTTAGCGAGCCGCGCTGATCAGTCCCGACCGTGGACAACAGGTCGGAATCAGCGTGGCGGCCCCTCCTGTGCGAGGGGTCTTTCCTTTTCCGGGGCAAGTTTCGCGTAACGGCAGAGACGATCGATGGAGCTTGAGGACGATGAGCGAGACCAATTCCGCCGCCGAGCCGGCCGTGGCGCCCCCCGCCGCGACATTCAGGTACGAGGCGGCGCTGGCAGCCGACATCGAGGCACGCTGGCAGGACTTCTGGGACGCCGAGGGTGTCTACGAGGCGCCCAATCCGACGGGTGACCTGGCCGCCCCGGCGGGAGCCGCGGCGGAGGCCGCCGCGCGGCCGAAAAAGTACATCATGGACATGTTCCCGTACCCCTCGGGCGCGGGTCTGCACGTCGGCCACCCGCTGGGCTACATCGCCACCGACGTGTACGCCCGCTTCAGCCGGATGACGGGTCACAACGTCCTGCACACCCTGGGCTTCGACGCCTTCGGCCTGCCCGCAGAGCAGTACGCCGTGCAGACCGGCACGCACCCGCGGACCAGTACCGAGGCGAACATCGAGACCATGCAGGGCCAGCTGCGCCGGCTGGGCCTGGGCCACGACAAGCGCCGGTCGTTCGCCACGATCGAGCCGGACTACTACAAGTGGACCCAGTGGATCTTCCTGCAGATCTTCAACTCCTGGTACGACACGGACGCGGACCGGGCCCGGCCGATCGGCACCCTGGTCGAGCAGTTCGAGCAGGGCAAGCGCGCGACGCCGGACGGGCGCCCCTGGAGTGAGCTGGACGCCGCCGAGCGCGCCGACCTGCTGGGCCGGTACCGGCTGGCGTACGCCTCGGACGCGCCGGTCAACTGGTGCCCCGGGCTGGGCACCGTACTGGCGAACGAGGAGGTCACCGCCGAGGGCCGCTCCGAACGCGGCAACTTCCCCGTCTTCAAGGCCGAGCTGCGCCAGTGGAACATGCGCATCACGGCCTACGCCGACCGGCTGCTGAACGACCTGGACGCGCTGGACTGGCCGGAGGCCATCAAGCTGCAGCAGCGCAACTGGATCGGCCGCAGCGAGGGCGCGCGCGTCGGCTTCCCCGTGCGCACGGCGGCGGGCGACGAGCGGGCGATCACCGTCTTCACCACCAGGCAGGACACCCTGTTCGGCGCGACCTACATGGTCCTGGCGCCCGAACACGACCTGGTCGCCGGTGACGACTCGATCGTCCCGGACGCCTGGCCCGAGGACACCCACGACGTCTGGACCCGCGGTTACGGCACCCCGGCCGAGGCCGTCGCCGCGTACCGCAAGCAGGCAGCGGGCAAGTCGGACGTCGAGCGGCAGGCCGAGGCCAAGGACAAGACCGGCGTCTTCACCGGCGCGTACGCGACCAACCCGGTCAGCGGCGAGCGGGTCCCGGTGTTCATCGCCGACTACGTCCTGATGGGCTACGGCACCGGCGCCATCATGGCCGTACCCGCGCACGACAGCCGGGACTTCGCCTTCGCGCGCGCGTTCGAACTGCCGATGCGCTGCGTCGTCCAGCCGTCCGACGGCCGGGGCACTGACCCAGCCGCTTGGGCGGACGCCTTCGCCTCGTACGACGCGGAGATCGTCAACTCGACGGGCGCGGACCTGTCGCTGGACGGCCTGGGCGTCGTCGAGGCCAAGGCCCGGATCACCGAGTGGCTGGCCGAGCGCGGCATCGGCGAGGGCACCGTCAACTTCCGGCTGCGCGACTGGCTGTTCAGCCGGCAGCGCTACTGGGGCGAGCCGTTCCCCATCGTCTACGACGAGGACGGCATCGCCCACCCGCTGCCCGAGTCGATGCTGCCGCTGGAACTGCCCGAGGTGGACGACTACTCCCCGCGCACCTTCGACGCGGACGACGCGGACACTCCCCCTGGGCCCGGCGGCCCGGGAGGTACCCCCACCCCCGAGACGCCGCTGTCCCGCAACGCCGACTGGGTCAACGTGGATTTGGACCTGGGCGACGGGCGCGGCACCCGGAAGTTCCGCCGCGAGACCAACACCATGCCCAACTGGGCCGGTTCCTGCTGGTACGAGCTGCGCTACCTGGACCCGCACAACAGCGAGAAGCTGGTCGACCCGGCCGTCGAGCAGTACTGGATGGGCCCGCGGGAGGGTCAGCCGCACGGCGGCGTCGACCTGTACGTCGGCGGCGCCGAGCACGCCGTGCTGCACCTGCTGTACGCGCGCTTCTGGTCCAAGGTGCTGTACGACCTGGGGCACGTCTCCTCGGTGGAGCCGTTCCACAAGCTGTACAACCAGGGCATGATCCAGGCCTACGTCTACCGGGACAGCCGCGGCATCGCGGTCCCGGCGAACGAGGTCGAGGAGCGGGACGGGCAGTACTTCCACGCAGGCGAGCCCGTCAGCCGGCTGCTGGGCAAGATGGGCAAGTCCCTGAAGAACGCCGTCACGCCCGACGAGATCTTCGCCGAGTACGGCGCGGACACCCTGCGGCTGTACGAGATGGCGATGGGCCCGCTGGACGTCTCCCGGCCGTGGGACACCCGCGCGGTCGTCGGCCAGTACCGGCTGCTGCAGCGGCTGTGGCGGAATGTCGTCGACGAGACGACCGGCGAGGTCACCGTCACCGACACCGAGCCCGACGAGGTGACCCTGCGCGCGCTGCACAAGGCGATCGACGGCGTCGGGCAGGACCTGGAGAACCTGCGCTTCAACACCGCTATCGCCAAGGTCACCGAGCTGAACAACCACCTGACCAAGGCTGGCGGCCCGGTCGCCCGGACGGTCGCCGAGCGGCTGGTGCTGCTGGTCGCGCCGCTGGCCCCGCACATCGCCGAGGAGCTGTGGCACAAGCTGGGCCACGACACGTCCGTCGTCCACGCGCCCTTCCCGGTCGCCGACCCGGCGTACGTCCAGGACGAGACCGTGACCTGCGTGGTCCAGGTCAAGGGCAAGGTCAAGGCGCGGCTGGAAGTGGTGCCCACGATCGGCGACGACGAGCTGGAGGCGCTGGCGCTGGAGAACGGCGCGGTGCGTACGGCACTGGGTGACGCGGGCATCCGCAAGGTGATCGTCCGCGCGCCGAAGCTGGTCAACATCGTGCCCGGGTAGCCATGGGCAGGGCTTTCCACTAGGGGTCGGTCGAGGGTTCCGGAGGAACCCGTGACCGGCCCCGGCCGTTTACGGTGGAGAGGCGGACGTCCGTACCGCCGTCGGGTGACGTCGAACGACTGTAGGGGAGCGCTCATGGAAGCCGCGATCTGGATTGTGGCTGTGCTGTTCGGGCTCTTCATCGCACTCGGCAGTTACGCCGCCGTCAAGGCCGTGGGTGCCGCCAAGCGCGGCGTCGACCGCACCGTCGCGCAGGCGAGGCGGAGCGTCGAGGACACCACGCTCAAGGCCCGGCAGCTCACCCAGCCGGGCGCGGCGGGCGAACTCGCCCAGCTGCGCCTCGCACTGCGCACCTCCATGCGGGCCACCCAGCAGACCTTGCAGGCCGCCGTTCCGGAGGACGCCTCGCTCGGCGAATCGCTGGCCCTGTTCGACCGCCTCAGCACGCACGGGCGGGAGCTCGAGGACGAGCTGAAGCGGCTGGAGCGCGAGCCCGACAAGCAGCGGATCACCGCCCGCCTGCCCGAACTGCGGGAGCGCACGGAGCGGATCGTGCACTCGGCGGATTCCCTGCGCTGGGCCGCGCAGGACCGCGCCCACCGCTTCGCGGACGACGACCTGGGCGCGCTGAACAGCGAGATCCAGCTGGAGGCGGGCGCGCTGCGGCACTGGGCGCCGGTCCCGGAGGCGGCGTCCGGGGCGGACTCCGGCCCGGACGTTCGTACGGACTCGCGAGGTGTCCCGGGGCCGCCCTCGGCCCGGGCCGAGGGCGCCGCTCCCGGCCCGGACGGCAGCGAGCAGCAGGGGCCGGCGGCCATCACGGCCCGGGACCCGTGGCAGCGGACCGGCTTCCCCTGGGAGAAGGCCCGGCGCCGTCCCGAGAGCACCACCTGAAGCGTTCGTCCCCGCAGGCGTCCGCTGCCCAGGCGGTCCCGCCTGCCCCGGCCGGAGGCCCCGTACTGTCGGCCGTTGTCGTCCCCGGATAACCTCGCATTCATGTCCCGCCAAGTCGCTGTCGTCACCGATTCAACGGCCTACCTGCCGCAGCAGGCGATGGAGCGGCACGGGATCAGCGCGGTACCGCTGACCGTGGTGCTCGGCGACAAGGCGCTGGAGGAGGGCACCGAGGTGTCCGCTCGCTCCGTCGCCCAGGCGTTGCGGCGCCGGACGTCGGTGACCACCTCCCGGCCGAGCCCCGAGACGTTCGCCGCGGCCTACCGCGCGGCGGCGGCAGCCGGCGCGGACGGGATCGTGTCGCTGCACCTGTCGGCCGAGATGTCCGGGACGTACGACGCCGCGGTGCTCGCCGCGCGGGACGCTCCCGTACCGGTGCGGGTCGTCGACACCGGGATGGTCGCCATGGCCCTCGGCTTCTGTGCGCTCGCGGCGGCGGAGGCCGCCGAGGCGGGCGGGACCCTGGACGACGCGGTGGCCGCCGCGGAGAAGCGCGCGGGGGGCACGGCGGCGTATTTCTATGTGGACACCCTCGACTACCTCCGGCGCGGCGGGCGCATCGGCGCGGCACAGGCACTGCTGGGGTCGGCGCTGGCCGTGAAGCCGTTGCTGCAGCTGGACGGCGGCCGGATCGAGCTGCTGGAGAAGGTGCGCACGGCGTCGAAGGCCATCGCCCGGCTGGAGGAGATCGTGGTCGAACGTGCCGGGGGAAGCCCCGTCGACATCGCGGTCCACCACCTCGCGGCGGCCGACCGGGCCGAGCAGCTGGCCGAGCGGCTCAGGGAGCGGGTGCCGGGCCTGGTGGAGCTGCACGTGAGCGAGGTCGGAGCGGTGATCGGGGCCCACACCGGGCCGGGGCTGCTCGGAGCGGTGCTGTCGCCGCGCGGATGAACGCGCGGGGCGCCCGGGCAGCGTGACCGTTGGCTGCCGGCTGCCGGCTGCCGGCCGTTGACCGCCGACCGCTGCCGGGCAGTCGGGTGGTCGGCGGGACGCCGGACACCCGAAATGTCACTCCGGGCAGTCCGGGATGTCAGGATGGCCCTATGACGATCAAGGTTTACTTCGACATCACCATCGATGACGCCCCCGCCGGGCGGATCAACTTCAACTTGTACGACGACGTCGTGCCCAAGACGGCGGAGAACTTCCGCGCGCTGGCGACCGGCGAGCAGGGGTTCGGCTACGCCGGCTCCTCCTTCCACCGGATCATTCCGGACTTCATGCTGCAGGGTGGCGACTTCACCCGCGGCGACGGCACGGGCGGCAAGAGCATCTACGGCGAGAAGTTCCCCGACGAGAACTTCACCCGCAAGCACGACAGGCCGGGCCTGCTGTCGATGGCCAACAGCGGTCCCAACTCCAACGGCTCGCAGTTCTTCGTCACCACCGTGGTGACGGGATGGCTGGACGGCAAGCACGTCGTGTTCGGTGAGGTCGCGGACCAGGAGGGCATGGACCTGGTCAAGAAGATCGAAGGGTACGGCTCGTCGAGCGGCAAGCCGAAGGCCAAGATCACCATCAGCGGCTCCGGAGTCGTCTGAGGCCTGCGGACAGCCTGAGGGTTGGCTGCGGACGGGCTGTGGGGGAGCGGCGACCCGCGGGGTCTCCACCGGCTGTGCCGGGACCGGAGTCCGTTGACCACCGGGCCGCCCCGCCCGGTGACCGCCGTCCCTTCTGACGTCGAGCGCGTCCGGCACCACCGAGCGCGCCGGGCGGCGAAAATCTCGCCGCCCGGCGCGCTCGGTCGTTACGGGGGACGGGCGTACCGGCGTCGGGGTACGGGGGTACGGGCGTAGGGCGCGCAGGGGGACGCTCGGGGGCCGGCCCGGGTAGGCCGCGCTGAGCCCCGGCAACCCGGGCGGGGGCGGAGAGTTGTCCACAACTGGCGAGTTGTCCACGGCAAATCGGACAGCTCAGCCGGGTCGCGACGATCGCTCTAGCGTCGGTCGGCATGGAAACCCGATCACGCTCACGTTCCGCAGCAGCCACTCGAGGTCCGGGCCGGGCGCCCGGTTCGGATCGGCGGACCCGGCGCCGCCACCGACTGCGCAGGATGACGCATCCGTACGGGCTGCCGCCCGGGCCGGCCGAGGTCCGCGCCCGTGCGAGCGCGCTCTTCGGCGCGGGCACCGTGCCGACATCGCCGGTGGCTCCGGGTGACCCGGACCCACCGGCGGCGGCCGATGTTGCGGAGCCTCCCGCGCTGCCGTGGC